>JAJZPX010000003.1 GCA_021811025.1 Actinomycetes bacterium | reverse complement strand
AAGAAGGGCATGCGTGCGGGTCCGATCGGCATGGCAGAAGTGAGGAGGGGCCGCGCCTACTCCTCGTCCTCCTCTTCGTCATCTTCGTCGGAGGAAGTGCTGAAGGCCGGAGCGGGGGCGGGCGTCGCCGACGCGGCAGCGGGTGCCTCGGACGGATACATCTCGGCTCGGATCGTCGCTTCGACCGACTCCTGGGCGCGCTTGAACTCGGCCATGAACCGGCCGATTATCCTGCCCATCTCGGGCAGCTTCTCCGGACCAAACAGCAGCAGGGCGATGACGGCTATGGTCAGAATGCCCTGAGCCGAGAAAAGGAACACTGCGCGATCAACTCCAATGGGGCACGGTTCGCCGGTCACCGGGCCTGCCCGTCAGAGTCTAGGCAGATTGCCCCGACATGGCAAGGCGCGACGAGGCGGTTGCACGCAAGCGGCGTGCCGTGTCAGGAGACCATCTCCTTGGCCTCGTCCACCGTCGCGAACATGGGGAAGACGCGGTCGAGGCCGGTGATGCGGAACACCTTCATGATGGGCTCGCGCGTGCACACGAGACGGATGGAGCCGCCCTGCTCCTTGACCCGCCGCAAGCCGCTCACGAGGACGCCGAGGCCGGAGCTGTCGATGAAGTCGACGCCCTCGAGATCTACGACGATCCTCAGACAGCCCTCGTCGATGGCCTTCACGAGGCGATCCTTGAACGACGGGGATGTGTAGACGTCCACCTCTCCCGCGAGTCTGATCACGCAAGCATCGCCGTCACGTTCGAGCTTGACGTCGAGTTCCATTGGATCCCCCGTCCCTCGGCGGCCGCGCCGCACTTTGTGTCTCTGCCGGATACGCGCTATAAATGCTCTTGGTGCCGCTATCATTATTCCAAACCCGTCCGCCAAATCCACTCCCGTCCGCGAAACCGCTCGCCAAGCCGGGAGGGCATCGCTTTTGGGTACGAAACCGTTGGGCGGAGCGACGTTCGAAAGGACATCATGGCGCTTCAGATCGAACTGGAGCAGGGCGAGGAGTCCTGGACACTCACGCTGTCGGGCGAGCTCGACTACAGCGAGTGCGCGGCGTTCCGCATGAACATCGACCGCATCCTGAAGGCGTCGCCGCCCGCCACGGTGGTCGATCTCTCGCACCTCGACTACCTCGATAGCTCCGGCCTCGGCCTTCTGCTCAGCCTGAGCAAGGAGTACGGCGCGCAAGGCGGCCGGCTCGTGCTGGTCACGAACGAGACCGTCGACAACATCCTGTCGCTGACCCGGCTGAACGGCATCTTCTCCACCGCCCCGAGCCTGGATGAGGCGAAGGAGCTGGTGGCGGACACGCTGCGCTGACAAGCTCCCGGTCCGTGCACGTCAGCGCCCGCCCGGGAGACCCGAGCGGGCGCTTCGGAATCACGTGCGGCCTGCAGCTACTGGCCCGTCGCGGCGGTGCTCCCCTGCGGCTGTCCGCCGCCCGACTGGAGCTGGCTCAGCAGCTGCTTCGCGCTCGACGCGCTCGGGCCGTTAGGCTCCAGCCGCAGGTACTCCTGGAACGCGGCGATGGCCTTGGCGTTCTCGCCCGAGCTCTGGTAGAAGACGCCGGAGTTGAACGCCGCGGGAGCGAAGCTCGGAGACGACTTGCGCACCTTCTCCGCCGTCGCCACCGCGGCGGAGGTGTCGCCCGAGTAGAACTGCGCGATCGCCATGTCGGTCCCGACGCTTGGGTCGCCGGGCTTCACCGCGAGCGCTCTCTCGTAGTATCCGACAGCCTGGCGCCAAATGGTGACGTCCAGGCCGGCGCCCGGGGCGATCTGCCCGATTCGCTGCGCGTAGTCGTAGTACTGGTCGCCCAGCGCCTTCAGCAGGTCGTAGTCGTTGGGCTTCGCCTTCAGCGCATCCTCGGCGGGCGTGATGCTCGCCATCGCGCTCTGGCCGATCTGCCGCAGCGCCGCCGCGGTCTGGTCGCTCGTCTGCTGACTCGGGGCGCTGCCACCGCCACCGCTCGTCAGGCCGCCGATGCCGATCACGGCGATACCCAAGACGAACGCGGCGATCAGGATGATCACACCGGCCTTCATCGCCGGCGAGGTACGTGCCTTGTCGATGGCCATCGTCATCCCCTCACGGTTGACGTTCGATGAGAGCCCGGCGCTCGACGCCGCCGGGCCTCAGCCGAGGTTGTTCGTGCTACTTGCCCGTCGCGCTCGTCGAGCCGGTGGTCCCGATCGACGGGTGGCCCGCAGGGAGCTGGCCGGAGTTCAGCTGGTCCTGGCTGAGGGCCGGAGCCGAGGCGCCGCCGGTGTTGGTCACGGCAGGCACGTCGGTCAGCAGGGCGCTGTTCGCCCGGCTCTCTCCGACGAAGATGCCGACCGCTACGCCGAGCAGCAGCGCGATGACGACCAGCAGGGACGCGACGCCCACGTTCAGGCTCTGCTCGAAGACGGAGCCGGCAGCGACCGGAGCGGCCGCGGCGGGAGCCTTCGACGCGGAAGCGGGCGTCGTGCCGGAGGGCTTGCGCCCGGGGGACTTCGACCCCGACGCCTTCTCGCCTCGGGCCGGCTTCTCGTCCTCCTCGTCGAAGAAGAAGTCCTGATCGCTCACGTTGGGATACCTCCATCACAAGCTGCCGCAACCTTGACTATCAGCGGCAGGAGCCGACGGCGATTATATGTTACGCCGCATGAAGCGAGCAAACGGCCGGCCAAGGGTGTCGTCACGCGCGCAGCTTCGCCCTCATCCGCTCGACGCGCTCCATCGCACGCTCGGCGTCCATCGTGGCGAAGCGGCCCGCCTCGTACCGGATCTCGCCGTCGACCATCGTCATGACGACGTTCTCCTGGTTCGCCCCGTGCACCAGCGCGCCGTACGGGTCCTGGGTGGGAACCTGGTGGCTGGAGGAGAGGTCGACGGCCACGAGGTCCGCCCGCTTGCCGCGCTCGAGGCTGCCGACGACGCCGTCCATCTTCAGCGCTCGCGCCGCGTCGAGCGTGGCAAGCCGGATGAACATCTCGGCCGTGAAGAACGCCGACTCGCCGGTCATGCCGCGCTGGATGAGCAGCCCGATGCGCATCTCGTCGAACTCGTCGACGGTGTTGTTCGAGGCAGGCGAGTCGGTGCCGATCCCGACGCGCAGCCCGCGCTCGATGAACTTCTGCAGCGGCGCCGTCCCCATGCCGAGCTTGGCGTTGCAGCGCGGGCAGTACGCGACGGCGACGTCGTTCTCCGCCAGCACCTCGATATCCGAGTCGTCCACCTGCACGCAGTGCACCCCGAGCACGTTCGGCAGCCTGAAGAGCCCCCACTGAAGGACGTAGCGCACGGGGCTCACGCCGGTCGGGAGCCAGCCGACGTCGCTCCAGCCTCCCGTCTCGTCGGCGAAGTCGACCGCCAGAGGGCTCGAGCCGTACTTCACGAAATCGTACTCGTCCCTGCTGCCGGCCAGATGGATCGCCACCGGCAGGCTCTCCGCGGCGGCTAGCTCGGCGGCGCGCAGGAACAGCTCCGGATGACAGCTGTACGGGGCGTGCGGCGCGATGCCGACGGCGAGGAGACCGGGCGCGAGACCCCGCCACGCTGCGATGTCCTCGGCCGCCTCGCGCATCACCTCGGGAACGCGGTGCTTCTCCATCGTCTGCACCTCGCGGTACACGACGCCCCGAAGGCCGGCCGCGGCGGCCGCTCGGGCCGAAGCGCCGGACGACGTGATGTCGGCTATCGTGGTGATGCCGCAGCTGAGCGCATCTATCGCGCCGAGCGCCGCGGAGTCCTCCCAGTCCTGCGCGTCGAGCGCGGGCTCCTTCGACATCACCTGCATCTTCCACTGCGAATACGGCAGGTCGTCGACCGAGCCGCGGAACGCCGTGTACTCGAGGTGCGTGTGCGTGTCGACGAAGCCGGGCAGCAGCGCCGCGAGGCCGAAGTCGCGCACCTCCTCGGCCGGATAGCGCGCCTCGAGGTCGGCACGAGCGCCGACATCCTCGATCGCCCCGCCGCGGACGAGGACGGCGCCGTCCTCGATGTGAGGGGCGGACACGGGGAGCACGTAACGCGCTGCGAGGAGCATGAGGCCTACCTCCGGAGAAGCTGCTTGAAGCATATCGTAGCCCCTCGCGGACGGCGCCGCGAGAGGCCGGGGGGTTCGAGCCGGACTCGCTGCGCTCGCAGCTCAGCCCGCCGACAGCGACCTACCTTACCGCCCGGTGCACCGCGACGATCCCGCCCGTCAGATTCCGCCACGTCACGTCCGAGAAGCCCGCCTCGAGCAGCTCGGCGGCAAGCCGCTGCTGATCGGGGAAGCGGAGGATCGAGCGGTTGAGATACTCGTAGCTCGTCCGGTCGCCGGCGATGAGCCCGCCGAGGAACGGGACCGCGGTGTGGTTGTATGCGCGATACAGCGATCGCCACACGCGGTTCGGAGGCGTCGAGAACTCGAGGATCAGGTAGCGCCCGCCGGGGCGCAGGACGCGCAGGACCTCGCGGAAGTTGGCGGGTCGGTCGGGCAGGTTGCGGACGCCGAAGCCGACGGTGACGGCGTCAAAGCTCTCGTCGGGGAAAGGCAGCGCCTGCGCGTCGGCGGCGCGGAACTCGACCTTCGTCTCGCCGTGGTAGCGCTCGAGCTTGCGTTCCGCTACGGCGAGCATCTCCGGCACGAAGTCGGTCCCGACTACCTCGGCCGCCTTCCCGTCCCTCGCGAGCGCGAGGGCGAGGTCGCCGGTGCCGGCGCACAGGTCGAGGACGCGCTCGCCGGGCTTCGGCGCTGCCATCCGCACCGTCGCCCGCCGCCAGAGGCGGTCGAGCCCGAAGCTCATCAGGATGTTGAGGAGGTCGTAGCGCCGCGCGATGTTGCTGAAGATGCCGCGGACTCTCTCGGCCGTCGCCTCGCCCGGCGCTGCCTCTCTCCGCTCGCCGCGTTCGGTCACGCCTCCGCTCTCCCGCACCCGGACGCTGCCTCCGGGGACACCACGCGCACGCGCTTCGCCTTCGGGCCGATCGGCGGGGCGCTCCTCGGCTTCGGGCGGCGAAGCGACCGAAGGTTCTCGCGCACCCACAGCCCGGCGACGTTGAACACCGTCCGGGGGGACAGGTGCGCGGGCCAGTTGAGCTCGGTCTTCTCGCACACGGTGGACTCGTTGAGGCGGTCGATCTCGGCCTTGACGGCGATGAGCCGCTCTTCCCGCCAGCGCGGGGCGCCGGTCATGATGTCGTCGATCTTGCGCATCGCCTCACGCGCCCGGCCGATCCGCACCTCGGTGCGCGCCGCCGTGCAGACGTCTACGACCCCGATCTCGGCTTTCACCCGGTTCAGCCCGAGCGCCGCGTCGTACGTGGCCTCCGCCATCTCGTCCGGCGGCATCGAGGCGCTCTCGTAGTTCATGATGTACTTCCAGCTCGGCTGGAGCAGCAGCCGCCGGTGCTCCTCGAGCGTCCGCGCGCGCAGCGTGTAGCCGTAGCGCTCGGGGTGGTCGAACGCCATCGAGCCCGGGTCGAGGAACGGCGCCATCGGCGAGATGAACTGCAGCAGCCGCCTGTCGTTGCCGAGCCGCTGGTACAGCCCCTTCGCGTAGGCCACCGTCTCGCGGACGCTCGCCGCGGTCTGTCGCGGCAGGCCGGACATGTAGTAGAGGTCGAACCGCGAGCAGCCGTGCGACAGCGCGTTCGCGATCGACTCCTCCACCTCGGCCATCGTGTAGTGCTGTTTGCCGAAAGCCGTCCGGACGGCGTCGTCGTGGCTCTCCACGGATATCTCGACCGAGTAGTCCCGCAGGTGCTCGTTGAGGAACTCGTAGAAGTCCAGCTTCGGCGGCTTGAAGAACTCGAACGCGATCGGGTTGCGCATCTCGAGCTTGCCTACGCCCCGGATGAACTCGGCGACGTAGTCGCGCCCGGCCTGCAGGAAGTCGTTCAGCACGAACACCGGCCCCGGGATGTAGCGCTGGACGTTCGCGATGTCGCGCACCAGCAGCTCGGGGTCGCGGAACGCCACCTTCGTCCGGCCGTAATGCGTGCGGAAGGAGTACGCGCTTCCCCCGCACGTCGCGCAGCCGTGGGTGCAGCCGCGGCACGTCAGCGAGGCGCACACGGGGTACTGCAGCCAGTCCTTGAAAGGCACGCTGCTCATCACGTCGCGGTCGCGGATGACGGAGCGCATGCTGTAGCTGTAGTCGAGCGAGACGTCGTTCATGTCGTCCGGAACCCACGCCAGCTCGTTGACCACGATCGAGCCGTCGGCCGTCTTGTACGTCAGGTTGGGGATGTCGTCGACGCTCCCGCGGCCCTTCAGGGCGAAGAGCAGGCGCGTCATCGGCAGCTCCGTGGAGTCGCCTCGCATGACGTAGTCGACGCAGTCGTACGCCGCGAGCTCCTCGTGGAAGTAGCTCGACGACAGCCCGCCGAACACGACCGGCGTGTCGGGATGGTGCTTCTTGATGAGCCGCGCGACCTCTATGGAGCCGTGCGCGTGGGGAAGCCAGTGGAGATCGACGCCGAACGCGACGGGGTCCATTCCGCGGATCGCGGCCTCGACGTCGAACCTTCGCTTGTTGAGCATGAGCACCGCGAGGTTGACGATCCGGACGCGCAAGCCGTGCCTCTCCATGTACTCGGCGATCGTCGTGAAGCCGAGAGGGTACATCTCGAAGACCGGTGTGGAGGGGACCATGTCCGAGACCGGCCCGAACATGATCGAGCGCTCCCGGAAGTCGTACACGCTCGGAGCGTGGAGCAACACGAGGTCGATCTTCGCCATGTGGTTCCGGGTTCCCTTCGTCCGCACATCCCGCCGGCACGGAGGGCAGGCACGTGCCAGGATACCACGGGCGCGCGCCCGGCCGTTCGCCCCCCCGAGTCTGATTGGGCCCGCGCGGCTCCAGTCCCTGCCGTGCAGGACGATCCCGTCACTTCATGTCGAGCAGGATAGCCATCCAGGGCAGCTCCTGACGCACCCGAGCGGCCGCATCGTCCGCCCGTGCCTTCTCTCCGGTGCGGACGGCGTACTGGTGCTCGTACACCCAGCGTCTGGGAGCGGTGAGACCGACTCGCGCAGCGGTATCCAGCTCGCCTCGGGCAGCACCCAAGTCGCCCACGAGCAACGCGAATCGAGCGCGTTCCAGGATGACGTCGGGGAGAGACGGCGCGAGCAACGACGCCTTCAGCACTGCTTCGCGCTCCCATGGACTTGGCGCCCTGCCGGCAAGAGCGTCCTGATCCAGTAGAGGTTGCGCCAGCGCGACCAGGTACGCGGCGTTTCCCGCGAGGTCTCCGCCGGAAGCCTCCACGAGCTTCCTGTACTCGTCCGCCGGTGCCTGCCCGAGCGTCGCCGCCGTCCCGCGTGCGTACAGGCGCTCGAAGGCAAGCCGCGGGCGCGTGGGCTGCCAGGATGCCGCGGCGTCGAGGGCGGCCAGCATCGACGGCAAGTCGCGGGCCTGCTGCGCTCGCTCCAAGAACACGTCGCCAGCCAGCGCGGCCACCGACAGTCCTGCCGCCATCACCCCAATCAGCGACGCCGCGGCGATCGCGACGCCTCGGCGCCGCTCCGGACGACGGCCGCGCGACGGGGCAATCGCCAACCCGGCCAGCAGCGCGGGCAGCGCGGCGAAGCGCACGGACCACGGAATCAGCGTCAGGCACGCCACGAAACCGAGAACGGCTGCGATGTAGGCGATGCGGACACGACTGCGCGAAGGATCGGCCGTGCAGGCGCGCCACGCGAGATCGCCCCAAACGACGGCAAGCGCCGCGCCGGCGATTATCCCCAGGATGCCGAAGCTCGCCGCGACCAGTAGCGGCAACGAGTGCGGATCGCGGATGAGCACGTTGACGCCGGATGCCCGGCCGCCCTCCAGCTCAAGCAGCCGCAGGCTTATCCCGGCCTGCGACGCGACGGAGAAACCATCGGGCCCGACGCCGAGGAGAGGACGGGAGCGGATCACGTCCTTGGCCGCACGCCACATCTCCACCCGCGCCGCTGCGCTCGGGCCGCCAAGCTGAGCGAGCTCGGGAACGGTTCGCGAGACACCGAGAAGCACGAGCGAGCCGAGTGCCACGAGCACGCCGAGGATCCACAGCGCGCGCTTGAGCGACGAGAGCGTGGGCGGTCGGCGCGCGAACAACAGCGGCGCCGCAAAGACCGCGGATGCGATAAGCGCCACGATCCCGGCGAGGCTGCCGGACGCCAGCACACCTGCGCAGCATGCCGCGAGCGCCGCCCCCCATCCCGCGCGCTGCGTCTTCGTCCTGGCGGCGGCAGCGTCAAGGGCGAGCAGCGGCGCCATGACGACGAGCACGACGGCGACGTAGTCGGCGTTGCCGAACAAGACCGTCACCTGGCGGCCGTTGACGCGTTCGACGACGGCCGCCAGGCCGAGCACCGCGGAGGCGATAGCGGCGACGGAGACGGCACGATGCACGTGGCGCGAGAGGCTCAGAGTCGAGGCCGCGAGCGCCACCACGAGTAGCGCCAGCCACGACGGCGCGCCCATCATGCTGTTCTCGGCGCCGAAGGTGAATGCGGCGGCCGGGGACGACGACAAGGCGGACGAGAGCACCAGCGCGACCACGGCCGCCGCGGATGCAGCGAGTAGAGACCACCGCGGCTTACCGCCGACCAGCAGCGCGACAAACGCGATGCCGGCGGCCGCGAGCAGCAGCGACACGAACCGCGGCGTGTCGAGTGAGGGCGTGAGCCACGGAGCGACGACGAACGGCGAAAGCGCCACAGCGGCCACCGCGACGACGACCGGCCGCGGACGGCCCCCGCCGTTCTCCTCCTCTCGCGGGCTCATCTCGGTTTGCCTTCAGCTCCGCAGCCCGGGATGGCAATCCAGGCACAGGTTCTTCGTGCGCGTGTGGCATCCGGTGCAGTAGCGTGCTCCGTCGGACACACTATAGCGCTGGTGGTCTTTCTCCCATGTCGGCCCGTGCGCCTGGTCGAACACCAGCCGATGGCACGAGCAGTCGGCGAAGACATGACACCGGTAGCACAGCTTCCGGTGCTCGAACGACCCGAGGTAGGCATGCTTGGCCGGGCTCTTGAAGTCGGCAGGGTGCGGCATGCGAAGACCGTGGCAGCCGTCGCACTTCTGCTGCGAGTGACACCCACCGCACGTCGGCTCCGGCAGGTCGACGCGCGTGAAGTGGCGCTCGTACACCGGCAGCTTGCCCACGTCCCCCACATGGCAGGTCGAGCAGGCGGACGGCGCTTCACGTCCGTCGTGGCATCGCAGGCATTGCGGCATCTTCGCCGGTGCCGGAACGTCCTTGCGCGCATGACCGACCGAGCCGTGGCACGAGTCGCAGGATCCCCCGCCCACGATCACGTCGCTGTGCCGCATCCGGATGCCATTCGCCGACGTCGTCACACCCCTCGTGATCCCTGCGTGACAGTCCAGGCATCGCCGTGAGGGGACCGAGGCAGCGAGGTCCCTGCCGCCCGTCAGCTGGGCGAACACATCGTGCATTCGGCTGGCCGCCGCGGCGGCGAGCGTCAAGACATGCTTCCCTTCGTGGCACCGAACGCACGGCACGCGAGCATGCGAAGAGGCCTTCCAGCTGTCGGCCGATGCCGTCATGGCATGGCAGGTCGACCCGCAGTACTGCTCGGATGAGGTGGACTCGTATGCGACAGCCAGCGCCGCCAGCACGATGCCGAGCGAGAGCCAGACCGTGACGCGTTTCGAGCGGCCCAGAACGCGGAGCCCGCGCGCGATCGGAGACACCTCGGCGCGTTCGGCGCGGAGACGCAAGTGGCGCTCCGCCGCGGTTTCGTCCGGCTCGTCCTCCGACGTCTCCTCCTGCTCGGCGAGTGCCCAGATGAGCAGGACCAGCAGCAGGATGATCACGGCGAGAACCACGACGGAAAGCCCGATGGCAGCGGCCGCCAGGTTCGAGCCGGGGTGTTGGACGAGTTGGAGCACCGCACGAATCAGGCGATCCATCAGCGGCCCTTCCCAACAACCGGCAGTGCCTCGTTGCGCATCGTCCCGTCGGTCCTTCCCGGATGGGTGTGCGCGCTGTGGCACTTGTCACAGCCCTCGCGATGGTGGCAGTTCAGGCAGGCGGGATCGGCGTAGCCCGAGGCGAGCTTGGAGTGCGCGGGAAGGAACCCGACTGGGTGCGGCATGGGCGATCCGTGGCAGGAGTCGCAGAACGAGCGCCCGTGGCAGGACACGCATTTCGCTCCGGTCTCGAGCGCCTCCGCCCCATGCTGAAGGTAGAAGCCCCGTGGGTGCGGAAGCGCGGTGCCATGACAGCGCACGCAGACACCGTTGTCGTGGCAAGCATCGCACGAGCGCAGGTCGCCCATACCGTGCGTCGTCCGCCACTCCGGTCCGTGGGTCACCCCCCATGACGTGTCCGACGCCGGCTTCCCCTGCGCGCCCTTCACGTGGCACAAGTCGCACGCGACCGACGCGTTCGCCTGCCGGTGGCACGCCACGCAGGCGTCCATCTCAGGACTGCGAGGCCATCGGACGGCGCCGGGATGCGATTCCGATGTATGGCAGACGTCGCAGCCGGAGGAAGCGGGCGCGCAGGTCGCATGACGGATGCGAATCCGCTTCCCGTCCGTCACTCTCGTCATCACGTCTCGGTGGCACCCCAGGCACTGCCCCGGGTCCACCTCGGCCGCGGGACCGCGAAGCCCTCCGGTGAGCACGGCATGCGGATACATCCGCAGCCATTCGTCGCTCTTGGCCTCGACGATCCCCCAGCCTCCATCTCGGACGTGACATGCGTAGCAGGGCACGCCGCGGTGCGGGCTGCGGTCGAGAGAACGCGCCTGCGCCCGCATCGAGTGACAGCTCGCGCAGACGCGTGCGGACGACGATGCCGCGAGCGCGGCGACGAGCATGACGATGACGCCGCCGAGGATCGCCACGAGCGCGGCGCGCGACGGACGTGAGGGCGGTGAGGGTGCCAATCTCGCTCTTCCGGAAACGACTTGAGGCAATCGTAGCAGAGGGCGAACCTGCTGCGGATCCCGACGCGACGACCGAGGGCGCCGCCCCTGAGGGGGCGGCGCCCTCATCAGCCTGACTGATGAGCCTGAGGCTCTAGTAGCTGACTCCTGCGCCGGCGCTTCCGCCATTGCGGTGACAACGGATGCAGACACCGTCGGTGGACGGATCGGTCGCAGGCGTGGAGCCCGCGCCGTCGGAGGTCACAGCGGAGCGCAGGAAGCGCGCGCCCGCGGTGAAGTGCGGGAAGCTGCTCGCCACCTGCACCGTGCCCGGAGGCGTCGGCACCTGGTTCACCAGACCGTCGGCGTGGCACGAGCGGCAGTCCGTCGATGCCGAGAACGCAACCTGCTGAGTGACGCTGCTGTTCGTGTTGTGATAGGCGCTGATAGCAGACGTCATGACGTGCGACGACGCGTTGTAGCCGGTGTAGTAGTACGTGTGGCACTGCGTACACCACTTCGACTCGGCCGTCGTGGACGTCTCAGCCCCGGTGATCGTCACACCACTCTGGTAGGCGCCAGCCCTCAGGATCTTCTTCACCAGATACGCGCTGTTGTTCACCATCTGATTCGAAGCCGCGTGCACCTGATGGCAGTTCGTGCAGCTGGCGCCGCTGCCTGAGTCGTGGGCCTTGTTCGACACCGAGGTGTAGTTGCTGGTGTTGCCGTCGTACACCTTGATGTAGCCCACGTAGGTGGTGATGTGGCAGTAGCTGCACGCGTTGCTGATGGTGTCGCGCAGCAGAGCCTGTCCCCACGCATGGTGGACGGCGTGGCAGACGCCGCAGCGCTTCGTGTTCACGTCGAACCCGCCGTGCGGCGATCCCGCATCACCCGTCGAGCCAGGAATGAGGTAGGTCGAGTCCCCAGATGCCGCATGTGCGATTCCAGCCATGGCGGCGACGATCACGAACGCTGCCAAGAACACAAGCATGGCCTTCTTCATTCTTACACCCCCTCTCCCGATTCGTCTCGCCCGAGAACGCAATCGCGCAATACCCCTGAGCGCGGTTGCCGGACGTCATCGCCTCATACTAGCAGAGTGTCCCAGCCCGTTTCCAGCACGCAACGCCGCAATTCGCAAGTCCCTGACGGAATCTGAGGCGCCTACGCGGCGTCCGCTCCGTCTTTCGCGAGGCTCTGCCGCAGCTCCTCCCGACGACGAGCGCGTACGCTCGCGGAAAGGATGGCCGCCGCGATCAGCAGCAGGATGAGAGGCACCGCGCAAAGCCGCAGGGGACTGGTGAGAGCGCGCACGACCGCCTGTGCGGCCCCCCCGCCCGATCCCGGGATACGCACGATCTGGATGCGATCGTTGGCCGTGTCCGCCACGGCGAACCAATCGCGAGCGGGATCGTACGCGATGCCGGTCGGGTAACCGAACTCGCCCTCGCCGCTCCCAACGTCGCCATACGTGCTGCCGATCCGCCCGGTCCTTGCGTCTAGCACGACCAGCTTGAAAGTGAACGCGTCGACCGCCACGATCCGCCTGGCGCCGTCGATCGCGAGGTCCTGCGGGAGCTGAAGGACAGGCTCCGCCGCTTCTGTCGCCGAGGTGGACTCGCGCGCCCGGGACGAAGATGGATCCGTCGTGGCCCACAGCAGCCTGCCGTCGTTCGCGAACGCCTTGATGGCGCCGTTGTGCGAGTCGGCGACGTAGACGTCGTTGGCATCGCCGGTGACACCGTATGCCGCCATCAGAGTGTCGCCGGGGCCTCTTCCCGCCCGCCCGATCGTTCCCGTCTTCTCGCCCTCGAGGGTGTACAGAACCACCGTGCCGCCCGCATAGGCCAAGAGCCTGTTCGCCTGCACGTCGATCCCTATCACGTTGGGGACCGGCCACTCCCTGACGAACCTGCCAGCGGTGTCGAACACGAGTATCTTCTGGTTCATCGGATCGGAGACGTAGAGGTTGCCCGCGCGGTCGGTCGCAAGGCCCTCCGGCCGCAGCATCTGCCCCTTGCCGCTGCCGCCTCTCCCCGTATGGATGAGACGAAGGAAGCTCCCATCGGGACGAAATGCCATGATCCGGCCTCGTTGGGGGTCGGTGGCGAAGACCGTCCCGTTCGGAGCGATGGCCACGGATGTCGGAGCAAGCAGCTGTTCGTCGCGAGCAGGCCCGAATCCATAGAGCGATCGAACCCACTGCAACCCGCTTCGGCCATCGGAGCGCGTTTGAGCCGGAGCGCCGCCAGGCACGAGAACCTTCACGAAGAAGTACCCCATCGCCCCGAGCAGCAACACCATGACGAACAGCACCACGCCCAGGACGGCGCGCATCCGGCTCCGCTTCGGCCCCTTGCGCGTCATCCCGTCACTCACTCTTGCCTCCGTTCAGCCTGCGGAGCCCCGCCTTCGCGGCCTCCAGGTCGGGCACGAGCCGCAGCGCCTGCTCGTAGTCGGCGCGAGCGGCGGCCGCATCACCCTGCTTCGCCTCGATGTCTCCGCGCTGCGCCCGCACATCGGCCATCAGCGGGTCGAGGCGCAGCGCCTCGTCGAACTGCGCGCGTGCCTCCTTCAGCTTCCCCATCAGCCCGTACACTCGCGCCTCCCCGATCGTCGCGTCGATCAGCACGTCGTTGCGCGGTTTGAAGGTGATCTCCTGCTCCTCGAGCTCCTTCTGCTTCGCACGCCCCTCGGCGACCGCCTTCTTCTTCGCCGAGTCGTAGCGTTCGAGCGCGCCCCCCAGGTCCCCGCGGCAGCGGGCGATCTCGGCGTAGGCGAGCGCGAGGATGGCGGCATCCCGTACCTTCCGGCCGCGCGCCACAGAGGCTTCAGCTTCGTCGTACTGGCCCATCTGCGCCTGCGCCATCGCCAGCGCCGCCCAGTTCTCGACTACCTTCGGCTGCTCCTTCGCCGCGATCTCCGCGACCCCAAGCGCCCGTTCCGCGGATGTCCGCGGCCCGTCCCTTCGCTGGGTCGCATACCAGAGGACGGTGGCAACGCTCGCCAGCAGCACCACGATCATGAGAAGGACGGCCAGGGACAGCGTCGCGACGACCGGATCGCGACGCTTTCCCTGGGATTCCGCGACCGGCGCGTCTTCAGGCATGGGTCAGCCTACTCCTCCCCGCCGCTCTGCTTGGGAACCGGCTCTAGCGCTTGATGCCTTCGACGTGGCAGTGAGCGCAGAACACCGGGTCGTGGCACTTGAAGCACGCCTGCGCGCCCGTCTGCCGAACGATATTGGGGTGCTGGCTCGGGGCGCCGGGCGTCAGCGAAACCCACGGAACGTTCGGATCGCTGCCCTTGTGATGGCAGTTGCTGCAGAACTCCGTGGTGTCGCCGCGCTTCGTCGCGTGGCACTTCGCACACACGCTCGCCTGGACCTTCCCCGCCTTCAGCAGAGCGCTGTGCGAGTCGGGACTCTTCGGATCCTTGAAGTCCGCGGGATGCGGCATCGGCAGAGCATGGCAACCATAGCAGAACTGCTGCTCGTTGTGGCACATCAGGCAGTACTTCTTGTCGGCCTTCGCCAGCTGGCCGTGGCCCTTCGGGAAGAAGCCCGCCTCGAGGTGCGACGGCGGCTTCAGCTCGAAGCCCGCGGTGTGGCACGCCGAGCACTGGCCCGTCGCCTTCAGCCCTAGCTCCGTCTTCTTGTCCGGAGTCAGAGTGTGGCAGCGGAAGCAGGCCTCCATCTTCATGAAGTCGCCGTGCTTCTCGTCGCCCGGGAGCGTGGGCTTGAAGTCTTCTTTGTGGGCGACGCGGTTGTGGCAGAACGTGCAGGTTATGCCGTTCTTGGCGTGGATGTCGTGGTTGATGATGATCCCGGACGAAGGAGTGATCTTCCTGTGCGCGAGGTCGTGGCACTGCGTGCACTGCTCGGCAGGCATCTTCGTCTTGTTGAGCGCGAGCTCGTCGCCCTCGTTCAGAGGAAGCTCGTACTGGTTGGTGACGGTGAGGTACAGCTCGCCGAGCGCCTCGACCTTGTGCAACATGAACTGAATCGGCGAAGAGTTCACCGGCATGTGACACGCGATGCACGAGACCTTGTCGTGAGAGGAATGGCTGTAGGCGATGATCGTGTCGTCCTGCACCTTGTGGCACCCGTTCGCGCAGAACCAGCGGCTGGACGTGACCCCGAGCGCGACGATCATGACCACCACGAGAAGGAGCACCGCAACGCCCGACCAGATGATGTAGCGAGGACGGCGGATCGGGTCCCTGAAGCCCGCGAGCAGCGGCAGCCTTGACATCTTGGTGTGCGACTCCTTGCTAGAACGTGACGCCTACAGCGGGATGGCACTTCAGGCAGAGGCCGTCCCTGCGATAAGGATAGTTTAGCATCCTCTGGTACTGCGTACCGTGCGGATTATGACAAGTGGACGTGCACGTCAACGGCGCCTTGGCGTGGCTGTCGTAGAAGCGGCGGGCGACGGGGTGGCTGTGCTTCTCGTCGTACCCGGTGTGACATCCGAGGCAGAGCTGCGGATTGCTGTTGCGGAGCAGGGGCGCGAAGGCCGAGCCGTGGGGCGTGTGGCAGTCGATGCAGAGCTTGCCGCGGTGCGCCGACTCCTCGTAGGTCGCCTCGATCGCGTACGCGTCGCCGTTGGGTCGCGCGTGGCAGCGGTAGCAGAAGCGGTTGTCTCTCGCCTCGAGAAGGTAGTCGTAGTCCGCAGCGTGCGGGTTGTGGCAGTCCGCGCAGTTCAACTGGACGGTGCCGACGGGATGGTGGCTCGGCTTGCCGAAGTCGTCCGCGATCTGAGGATGACAGCGGTAGCACACGGGCGGCTGGTCGGCGATCAGCAGGGGCCGGGTATCCGACCCGTGCGGCTCGTGGCACCCGGTGCAGTTGTCGTACATGAACGGATTGTGCTGCACGGCCTTGAGCGAGAGACCGGCGACGGTGGGATGACACGTGAAGCAGAGCTCGCGCTGCCGCATCACGAGCATGCCCTGGTAGTCGGACGCGTGCGGGTTGTGGCAGTTGGTGCAGAACCATCCCGCCGCCGGCGGGTGGGTCTGCATCCGCGAGAGCTCCTTCCCCATCGGATGGCACGTCTTGCACAGGTCGCGCTCGTCCTGCTTGAGAAGCGCCTTGTTGTCCGACCCGTGGGGATCGTGGCAGTTCGTGCAGAAGCCCTCGTCGAACGGTGCGTGCTTGTAGACCGCTCCCTTGAGCGGCCCCATGTCCCCGTGGCACGTCCAGCAGAGGTCCTTCTCCGGCTGCCTCAGGTAAGACTTCGGCCCCTTCACCCGCGTGACCTTCGTCCGAGTCTCGCCGCTCGTCGTCGAGCTCGTCGCCTGCGAGCGCTGGTACGAGCGGAGGACGAGGCGCAGGGGCAGCCACTCGAGCAACGACTTCAGGCGCCTCCACGTCTTCGCGGCCCCGCCGGACGTCGTCTCGATCACCTCGCTGCCGTGAGGCGTGTGGCAGGTGACGCAGTCCTTCAGGAGGAAGGGGTTGTGCACGGACGCCTTCGACATGTCCGGAATGAGATCGGCGTGGCACTGCAGGCAGCCGATGTTGCGCGTGACGAACGCGCGCTGCTCGGGCGTGCGCGTCACGTACACGTCCGCCAAGGTGGCCAGGACGCACAGCAGGAGGATGAGAAGGGCGAGGAGCGCGACGAGGCCGCGCCCGCGGCGCCTCCCCGGCTGCTCTTCGCCTTCCGCAATCCCGCCGACGTCGGCCGGGTCCACCGGCTCGGTCAAAGCGTCCCTCCTACGCCTCCGCAGCATGGGAGCCGGACGACGTGAAGCGACGCACGTTGTCCCCTTCCCCGAGTTCCGCTTGCTTCAGTCTACCAGCTGCTACCACCCACTTGAACCTGGATTCGCCGCTCGTCGCAACGAAGCGAGGGGCCCGGAGTCTCTCCGAGCCCCTCGCCGTCGTCCAGCCCGCGGGCGCGCTACGGCGTCCAGACCTCCAGCTCGTAGACTCGGTATCCGCCGGAGGTGTTGTTGTTGGTGCAGTACACCCTCACGTAGCGAGCGGACACGGCCGGGAAGGTGATCGTGCTGTTGCTCGAGGAGCCGCTCGTCGTGCTGTAGACCGTCGTCCAGTTCGCGTTGTCCGTCGACGTCTGCACGCTGTAGGACCTCGCGTAGTAGCTCTGGTTGTTCCAGCCCACGACGACCTTGCTCACCTCGGTCGGCTCGCCGAGGTCGACCTTCAGCCACTGAGTCCTGTTGCGATACGTGACCGAGCCGCTGCCCCAGTACGTGGAGTAGCTGCCGTCGCCGGCGTTCGAAGCCGCACCTCCCCCGGATGCCGAGGCGCTGAAGTCCTTGCCCTCGGCCACGTTCGACGACGGGGACGGGAGGGCGCCGCCTTCCACGCTCGGCCACTTCGGCGAGACCGTCGAGTTGTGCTCTCTACACCCGCTCTGGCCGCAGTCGCTCTCGCTCCAGTTGGTGGGGCTGTAGCTCTTCAGCTTTATCGCGGCGAGGTGGCCGCTGGCGTAGGGCGCCGGGTCGGTCGTGTAGGCGAGCATGCGCGGCAGCCTCCAGCCATGCGGGATGCCGGCGTGACAATCCACGCAGTAGTAGCCGGAGTGGTCCCCCTCGCCGTGGACCTTGTTCGAGTTCCTCAGGTTCGTGTGGCACTTGTTGCAGATGAGGTTGCTCGGCGACCCTCCGCTGCTGCTGAGCCTCCCGCTGTGCCAGTCTCCCGCCCACGCGGGATCCATGAGCACCGTCACGGACGAACCGTGCGGGCCGGCGGGATTCGTCCCGAAGTTGTGGCAATCCGCGCACGAGACGATCGAGCTGGTGGTCCACGGCGACTTCAGGAAGCTGGACGGGAGGCTCCAGGTGTACGTCGCGCCGTTGACGACGAACGACGTCCGAGCAGCCGGGAGTGCGGCGTTCACGCGGTGGGCGGAGGCGTTGGTCGGGACGAACTCGCTCGCCCACTGGCTCTGATGACGGTTCCTGCCGTTCACTGCGGGGTGGCAGGCATCGCAGGCGGTGTTCCGCGTCGCGATGGCGCTCTTCACGGCCGCGTTCGCGGAGTCGTGGCACGAGGCGCACGTGAGAGCTTGGCCGTTCGTCCCTTTGAGGCCGCTCGTGATGTGCTCGTCGATCAGGTTCCCGCTGAAGTGGCATCCGCCGCACCCGGCGTCGATCCCGATCGTGTCGTGCTCGGCCTTGTGGCCTGAGCTGGCAGCCGGATGACAGGTCGCGCAGTCCCTCGCCGGCACGGTCGTCGGGCTCTGGTGACACACGGCGCAACCGGAAAGGACGCTGCCGCTCACGCTCACGGTCGCGTTCGCGTGCAGCGGCGCCACGTCGGCGGTCGCATGGCAGGCGCTGCCGGCGCACTCAGGACGGATGGCGGAGAGATCGTGCTTCACGGCCATCTCGCCGTGCTTCGTCGTGTGGCACTTCTCACAGGCCTTCGGGCTCCAGCTCCTCCCTCTCGGAGTACCGTCGGAGGGAAGCGCCGCGAACTGCGCGGACGTGTGGCACTTCACGCACGTGACGCGGGTCCCGTCGGACATCGTCGACGTGGCCTTCGCGATGTGCTCGGCCTTGAGATCCATGTAGTGGCAGGTCCCGCATGCCGTGCCGATCGACGGCTCGACCGTCAGGCTGTCGACGGCGCCGTGCGGCATAGACGGGTAGTGGTTCGGGTCGTAGGGGTCCTTCGCAGGGTGGCAGCCGCTCTGGGCGCAGGCCGCGGTGGGCTTGCGAACACCGCCGCTCATCGTGAGGTCGCCGCCCTTGTCGGGGTTGGCGTGGCACGTGTTGCACGGCCCGTACGTCGCGCTCGCGTGCAGCGACGCGATATCGCCGCCGCTGGGGATGGCGTGACATCCTTCGCAGCCCATGGTGACGGCATCCGTCGCGACGTGAGCGCCCACATGGCCGGTCGGGCCGACGTCATGGCAGCTGTCGCACGCCGCCGTCTTCTGGCTGATGTCGGGGATCCTCTGCGGGTTGTCGTGGCACAGCGCGCAGCTGTCGGCGAACGCGGGATACCGGCTCACGAACGGGTCGTGGGTGGCCGGCAGGTCCGCGCTGTGGCAGCCCGCCCCTTCGCAGCTCGCTGTCACGGTCGGGGACTGATGGACGCCCGGCAGGTTCGAGTGCCCCGCGCCCGTCGAGGCGTCGTAGCCCGCGTGGCAGCCGGCGCAGTCCGCGCTCGTCTTGCCCTGCGTCATGTCGCCCCGCGACGGGTTGGCGTGGCATACCGCGCACTTGCCCTCGGCGCGCGCGGCGTGCAGCGTCGCCACGTCCTGCCCGCTGCCGATCGTATGACAGCGGAGGCAGCCGACGCTGTCGCTCGTCGTGGCGTGGACGCCGACGTGCGGCGTGCCGGTGTCGACCGGCGGGTGGCACGACGAGCAGTTCGCGGTCGCCGTAGCCCAGTCGATCCGGCCCGGGTCCGAGTTGGCGTGGCACAGCCTGCAGGTGGTCGGGTAGGCCGGGTTGGGGCTGCCCGGCCCGACGTACGCCTGGTGGACCTCCGGCAGCCGGTTCGAGGGATGGCATCCGGACGCGGCGCAGCCGGCCGGCATCGCGTCGAAGGTGTGCGACGCGTCCTGCGAGGCGTGGAAGTCGCCGCCAGCGGTGACGTGACACTGAACGCAGTCCGCGTTCGGCTTGTTCCCCGCGAGATCCCCGCCCCTCGACGGGTTGTTGTGGCACCTCGCGCAGTTGTCGAAGGTGCCGCCGGCGTATGGGTCGGCTTTGTGGATCGCGGCGATCCCGGACGTTCCGTGGCAGCCCACGCATTCGTCGCTCGCCGCTGTCAGCGTGTGCCCGGCCGACATCCCCTGGTGCGTCGTCCCGGCGTGGCAGACTCCCGTGCACGCCGCCGTCGCGTTCGTCCAGTCGATGCGGTTCGGATCCTCGTTGAGGTGGCACAGCTCGCAGGTCGTCGCGTACTGCGGGCTCTCGCTACCGGCGCCGACGTACAGGGCGTGAACGTCAGGCAGCGACTTGGACACGCTGTGGCAGCCGGCGCCGAAGCAGGTGCCGTTGGTGGGCGAGGCGTGCCTCGCGCCCTGGTCTGCGTGGAAGTCGAGACCCTCGTTCGCGTGGCAGCCGTCGCACGCGGTCGAGGTCTTGCCGGCCGTCAGGTCGCCCTTGCCCGGGTTGGCGTGGCAAACCGCGCACGCTCCCTCGGCCGGGCTCGAGTGCAGCGCGAGGGCGTCGGCCGTCTTGTGGCACGTGAAGCAGCTCGCCGGGCCGGGGGCGACGTGCGCGGCCTGGTAGCCGGCGTGGTAGTCGGTCCCCTGCGTCGCGTGGCAGGAGGCGCACTCGGCCGTCTTCTGCGTGACGTCCGGCACCCTGGGCGAGTTGGCGTGGCAGACGACGCACACGCCCGGCGTTGTGACGGCCGAGTGGAGGGCCGTCACGTCGATTCCTGCGCCCGCGTTCGCCTCGTCGTGGCACATCCCGCAGCCGGAGACCGACGCCGGCGTGGTCGCGAGGTGCGATGCGGGAGCTTGCGTGTGGTAGCTCGAGTGACACGCGGCGCAAAGGGTGTCGCCGGAGTCGATCGCGGATTGGACGGCGGCGCCCATCGGCCCCTGGTCCGTCGTGTAGTCGTGGCAGAGCGCGCAACCTGCGAGCGTCAGGCCGGCGGGAGTAGTAGCCGCCCGGCCTGCATGGATCGACGTGAGATCGCACGCGTGACAGCTTCCGCACGGCACCGCGGGATCGGGAGATGCGGTGTACGCCGTGGCGTGTGCGGTCGGGATCTCGTCGTGGACGACGTGGCAGGCGTCGCAGTTCGTGAGTCCCTGAGCGATCGCTGCTCCCACCTCGGGACGGAGCGAGACGTGACAGGACGCGCAGTCGAGCGGGCTGCCGTCCGCCTTCTTGCGCGCGGGCCGCACGACGGAACCGTCGAGGACGATCCCGAGGTGCTCGTCCACGAGATTCGACGTGTGGCAGAGCGCGCAATCCGCGGTGTACGCCCCTCCAGCCGAAGAGCCGGTCACGTACGCGTAGTGCGAGCCGCCCGAGTCCGTCAGAGCGGGCACTGCGGGGTGCAGGTCGCGATGCGGCATGGCGGCCGAGACGCCCGCATGACACGCGTCGCACGCCTTGTCGCCGGCGGCTATCGCTGCTGTGACCTTCGTGTCGGCGCTCTCGTGGCAGTTGCCGCAGGCGAACGAGCCGCCAGGCGCGTGCTCGTTGTGGATCACGACGAGGTCGGCGGTTGTGACGCTCGTGTTCGTGCTCGGATCGACGGTCTCCGTAGCGGTGTGGCAACCAGCGTTGTTGCAGCTGCTCAGGTTGTAGCTGCTCCCGTGATTCTTCGGATGGGCTTCGAACGTGAAGTGGCACGTCGCGCAGCCGTTGGGCAGCAGGCCGTTCGAATCGCGACCCAGCGTGGGGTTCTTGTGGCAGACGTCGCAGCCGGAAAGGCGAGTCGGTACCCCCCGGATCGGCACCGTGGTCTCCGCGGCAGCATGCACGGTCGGAAGGTCGACGACTCCCGGTCCGGCCGCCGGATGGCAGGTGAAGCACTTCTGGTTGTTCGCAAGCGCGTCGCCGGAGAGGCTGTGCATGCTCATATGCCGATGCTTGTCCGCTCCTATCACGGGGTTGCCGGCGTTGTGACACGCCTCGCACGTCTGGCTCCATCGGCTCGGGCTCGTGACGGTGTGGTCCGGGTTGATCGTTCCCTCGGCCGTGACCGGCTTGCCAGGGAGCGGCGAGTGGCAGATCGCGCACCCTGAGATCGCCGGACCGGACCCGTTGGAAATGGAGACGGCGGCGTGTGCCGTCGACATATCCATCGAGTGGCAGTCGCCGCAAGGCTTGCCGAGGGCGGACTCGACCGTGGCCGTCTCGTCCGCGACGTGATCTATCGTCTCGTAGCCGTGCGCCGCGCTCCGTGTCGCGTGGCAGCTAACGCAACTCGGTACGAACGGCACGGGGTCCTGCGACACCACGAGGCTGTCGAATGCCACGATCGTCCCGCCGTACGCGCCGGGGATCCCGCTAACGCGTATCGCAACCGTGTGGGAACCGGGAACGAGCGGCACGGCGAGGAAGACCTCACTGCCGGTGTACGATCCGGCGCTGCTCGCCGAGCCGACCACGACCCCGTCGACCAGGAGCTCGCCATAGCCTCCGTTGTATAGGCGGAAGCCGCGCCAGGTGATGCTGGAACCTGATACGCCGTTGATCGCGATCTCACTGCCGAAGGTGTTCGAGCACAGCCCGTAGGGGGCGGTGAGCGGCGGGCTGCCGCCGCTGTACTGCAGCCAGTTGCCGGACAGCACGAGCTCGCCGCTGTCCGCGGCGTACGTCTTCGGTATGCCGAAGGCGGAGGGGTTGTGGCAGTTCGAAGCGAGGCACGTGACCTGGCTGCTCGAGCGTGAGTCGACGCTCTGGTCGCCGACCGGAGTGCCGGCCGCGACGACCGCGGGAACGGGCGTCGCGGTGCGCGAGCCCGCCGCGGCGTCATAGGTGTGATCGCCGTGCACATCGGGCGCGACCCCTTCATGGCACGCGGAGCAGGCAGCCGCGGCGTGGCAGCTCCCGCAGACGCTTGTCTGCTGCACGGGAGGGCCATACAACGTTGATCCGGCGTTCACGCGAACGTTCGCGGGCCAGCGAGCAGCGAGATGGATGCGATGGAGCGACGCGGCATCGGTCGCCGCCGAGGAGGCTGTGCGGAACCACGTGCCGCCCGGGCCCGCCACCGACGCTGCGTAGTTGGGACTGCCCCAGTCGGTGCCGTGGCATATTCTGCACGCGTTCTCCGTGTTGTGGAACGGGTGCGGCGTGACGGCCGGGTCGCCGATCCAGTGGCACTTGGCGCACACCGTCCCCCGGTCGACCGGAGGCACGTCGAAGTCGACGGTGTTCACCACGGGCCCGGCGTTCTGCACGGCGTGACACGCGAGACAGTCGGCGTTGGCGGCGTATGGGGGTGACGGCACGGTCACGGCGAAAGCCGCGGACGGCAAGAGCGCGATCGCGAGTGCCGCGACCACGAACCCGGGCAACAGCAGACGTCTCATACCGGCACTCTCCCCCGCGTCGGCGAGCTGACTCCTTGCCTGCCAGGCCGATTTCGCGCCGGGAGGTGCTGGGCGCACGCTCCTGAAAACACAAAACC
>JAJZPX010000236.1 GCA_021811025.1 Actinomycetes bacterium | reverse complement strand
GGCACCGGACTACTTGAACCGGTACGTGATCCGGCCCCTGCTCAGGTCGTACGGCGAGAGCTCCACGACGACTCGGTCGCCCGGCAGAATCCTGATGTAGTGCATCCGCATCTTGCCGGAGATGTGGGCGAGCACCTTGTGTCCGTTGTCGAGCTCCACCCGAAACATCGCATTGGGCAGCGGCTCGATGACTGTGCCCTCCATCTCTATGGAGTCTTCACGCTTGGCCAAATGGCGTTCCTTCCCAGGACCGGCTGGAGTCGCAAGTGCGTAGTATAGCCATAACGATACCCAGCGTCCAGCAGGTCTTTCACTCTACCGTCAGCACATCGGGGCCCGTCTCGGTCACCGCCACGGTGTGCTCGAAGTGGGCCGAGGGACGCCGGTCCGCCGTCACCACTGTCCAGCCGTCGGGCAGGGACCGGACCGCCGCCGCCCCCGCGTTGATCATCGGCTCTATCGCGAACACCATGCCGGGCTTGAGAACCGGCCCTCGTCCCGGGGGACCGAAGTTCGCGATCTGCGGCTCTTCGTGCATCGCTCGCCCGATACCGTGACCGACGTATTCCCTCACCACCGAGAACCCCGCCCCTTCGGCCACCCGCTGCACAGCGTCCCCGATGTCGGACAGCCGCATCCCGGGCACGCACTGCGCGACTCCCGCGCTCAGCGCCTCCCGGGTCGCATCCATGAGCCGCACTGCCTCGCCGCCCACCTCGCCGACAGGGAACGTGAAGGCGCTGTCCCCGTAATAGCCGTCCACGATCGCTCCTACGTCGACGGAGAGGATGTCGCCCCGCCCGAGCACCCTGTCGCCGGGAATGCCGTGCACCACCTGCTCGTTGACGGACGCGCAGATGGTCGCAGGAAAGCCGTTGTAGCCGAGGAACGCGGGAACGGCGCCCTCTTCCCGGATGGCCTCCTCGGCCACCCTATCGAGCTGACGCGTCGTGACGCCGGGTCTGACGGACTCACCCACGATCCGCAGCGCTCGGGCCGTGATGCGTCCCGCCTCGCGCATCACCTCTATCTCGGCCGCCGACTTCCGGATGATCACGTCGGCCCTCTAGCAGCCGTCGATGATCCGGCTGATCTCCTCGAAGACACCGTCGGGCGAGCGGTTCCCGTCAACCTGCCGGAGCAGCCCCTTGGAGCGGTAGTAGTCGGTGAGCGGCTCGGTCTGCCGTGTGTAGACCGTCAGCCTGTGCGTCACGGTGGCGACGGTGTCGTCCTCCCGCTGGTAGAGCTCGCCTCCGCACAGCTCGCACGCTTTCGGCTCGTTCGCCAGCCCCGCGACGTTGGTGATGTTGCCGCAGGCGCGGCAAGTCCTGCGCCCCGTGAGCCGGGAGATCAGGGAGGCGGTGTCCACTTCGATGTCGATCACGGAGTCCAGCTCGCGGCCGGTCTCGGCGAGAGCCCCCGAGAGCGCGTCCGCCTGACCGACCGTGCGGGGGAAGCCGTCGAGCAGGAATCCCCTGGCGCAGTCCGGCTCGGCCAGGCGTTCCTTGACGATGCCGATCACGACCTCGTCGGGGACGAGCTCGCCCGCGTCCATGTACCGCTTCGCCTCGCGGCCGAGCTCCGTGCCGTCGGCGACGGACTTCCGGAATATGTCGCCGGTGGAGATGTGCGGGACGCCGCACTTCTCGCTGATCCGCGCGGCCTGCGTGCCCTTGCCCGCGCCCGGAGCGCCCAGCAGGACGATGTTCACTTCGCGTCTCCTCCCTCGAGCCCGTCGCTCCCTACCGGAAGAACCCGTCGTAGTGCCTCATCTTCAGCTGGCTCTCCAGCTGGTTCATCGTCTCGAGCGAGACACCAACCATGATGAGGATCGACGTGCCGCCGAAGTACTGCAGCGCGGTCACCTTCGTGAGATTGAACAGCACCGTCGGGAGAAGCCAGATCGCCGCGAGGAAGATCGCGCCCGGGAGGTTGATGCGCAGGAGGACGTTCTCGATGTACTGCACCGTGTTCTTGCCCGGCCGCACGCCCGGAATGAACCCGCCCTGCTTGCGCAGGTTGTCGGCGAGGTCGATCGGATTGAACACGAGCGCGGTGTAGAAGTACGTGAAGAACACGATGAGGAGCGAGCCGAAGACCAGGTAGAACCAGCTCTGCGGCGCGAACAGGTTCGAGTACTTCGCCAGCGACGGCACGTACCGCAGCACGACCCCGGGGAACTGCAGGATCGCTATCGCGAAGATGATCGGGATGACGTTGGCGCCGTTGATCTTGAGAGGTATGTACGTCCCCGCTCCGCCGTACACCTTGCGTCCGACGATGCGCTTCGCGTACTGCACGGGGATGCGGCGCTGCGCCTTCTCCATCGTGACGATCGCAGCGATGACGAGCAGGAAGAGTATCCCGACGACCACGACCAGCAAGGGGCTCGACAGGCTGAACGCGCTGAAGATCGCCTGCGGGAAGCGGGCGATGATGTTCGCGAAGATCAGCAGCGACATCCCGTTGCCTATGCCGCGCTGCGTGATGAGCTCGCCCATCCACATGATGAGAGCCGTGCCCGCCAGCAGCGTGATGAGCATGACGATCCGGGTCGTCCACGGGAACGTGACCTTCAGCGTGCCCTGGAACAGCGCGATGTACCCGATCGACTCTATCAGGCCGATACCGAGCGTGAGATAGCGGCTGATCTGGGTGATCTTGCGCTGACCCGCCTCGCCCTCCTTCTGCCACTGCTCGATCTTGGGGATGACCGCGGTGAGCAGCTGCATGATGATCGTCGCGGTGATGTACGGCATGATGCCGAGCGAGAAGACGGCGAACCTCTCGAGCGCGCCGCCCGAGAACAGGTTGAGCAGGCCCAGCACGCCGGAGCTCGTCGTCGCGGCGAGCTGCTGCAGCTGCTGAGGGCTGACCCCGGGGACGGGGATGTTCGCCCCCAACCGGTACAGCGCGAGCATCGCGAGCGTGAACAGGATCTTCTTGCGGAGCTCCTCGACCTTGAAGGCGTTGCCCAGAGCGGTGATCACAGCGCCTCGACCGTCCCCCCGGCACCTTCGATCTTCGTCCGCGCGGAACCGGACACCTTGTCGACCTTGATCGTGAGCGCCTTCGTCAGCTCGCCGTCCCCGAGAACCTTCACCGGCACCGTCTTCGCCTTGATGACACCCTTCGCGAACAGCCCGTCGACGTCCACGACATCGCCCTTCGCGAACAGCGCCTCGAGCCGCCCGACGTTCACGATCGCGTACTCCACGCGGAAGCGGTTCTTGAAGCCGGGCAGCTTCGGAAGCCGCATGGCGAGCGGATTCTGGCCGCCCTCGAAGCCGGGGCCCTTGCCGCCGCCGGCGCGGGAGAGCTGCCCCTTGTCGCCTCGGCCGGACCTGCCGCCGTGGCCGCTGCCGTGACCGCGCCCGACGCGCTTCCGGTCCTTCCGGGAGCCCGGGGCCGGGGAGAGGTCGTTGATCTGCATGTCGTGCTCCTTTCGCCGCCCCGCCTCGCGGGGCCGCTGGCTGCTCGCCGCCAGCTGACTGTCATGTCTGGGCGCCCTTCTCGGGCACCCCCTCGGCCGAGATCCCTACAGCTCCTCGACCTTCACCAGGTGCTTCACCTTGAAGATCATGCCGCGCACTGCCGGCGTGTCGGACTGCTCGACGGTGTCGTTCATCCGCTTGATCCCGAGGGCGCGCACCGTGCGCTTCTGGTCGGCGGGCAGGCCGATCGCGCTCCGCACCTGCGTGATCCTCAGCTTCTTGCCTTCACTCGCCTTCGCCATCTTCGACTACTCCTGACCCATGTAGATGCGGCGCACCGAGTGTCCGCGCCGCCTGGCGATCTCCTCGGGGCTCGCGAGGTTCTTCAGCCCCTCGGCCGCGGCGCGCACCATGTTGAGCGCGTTGTCGGAACCCAGCGACTTGCTGAGCACGTCGTGGATGCCGGCGAGGTCGAGCAGCGCGCGCACCGGGCCTCCGGCGATGACGCCGGTACCGGGCGAAGCCGGCTTGAGCAGCACCTTCCCCGCGCCGAACTCGCCTAGGATGGCGTGCGGGATGGTGGCGCCGGCGAGCGGCACCTTGAACATGTTCTTCTTGGCGTCCTCGACGCCCTTCTTGATCGCCAGCGGCACCTCGGCCGACTTGCCGATGCCCACGCCCCCGTTGAAGGCCACGTCGCAG
>JAJZPX010000235.1 GCA_021811025.1 Actinomycetes bacterium | reverse complement strand
CGTCGAGTAACTGGCCGGCCGGTAGAGTGCCTGCAGGTAGCTGCCGTTGGTGTTGACCGCGGCCATGGCGGACTCCTTGAGAGCGTCGTTGAGCCACTTGGAGCCCTTGCGGGTACGGCCCGAACGCCGCTTGCCGGCGGACTGGTCGTTGCCGGGGCACTGGCCGGCCCACGACGCCAGGTTGCCGGCGCTCGGGAACACGCCCGCGCGATCTGCTCGTCGAGAAAGTCCAGGTGGGCGAGGATCGCGCCGATCAGCAGCGCGTGAACGGGCTCGAAGCGCCCTTCGAGCGCCTCGCGAAGCGCGGGGATCTTGGAGCGCAGCCGGCCCCGGGCCAGATCGGCCAGAACGGCCGGGTCGGTCGTGCCGGACACGAGAGCGTCGAGCATCAGGCGCCCCGACACGCCCAGGATGTCGCTCGCCACGCAGTCCAGCTTGATGCCGGTGTCCTCGAGCGCCTTGTGCAGGCGGTTGGCCTCGCGTTGCCTCTCGCCGACGCGCTTCGCGCGCGACTGTCGCTTTCGTGACTGCAGCCATGTGGACGAGCCGGGATGCGCGGTGGTCGCCGCCGTGGACACAGGCGCTCTTCGCCGGGACCGGCTTGACAGCTTCCACAAGCTCACCCGCGAGGCGC
Organism: Actinomycetes bacterium; assembly: GCA_021811025.1. Classification (GTDB taxonomy): domain Bacteria; phylum Actinomycetota; class Coriobacteriia; order Anaerosomatales; family JAJZPX01; genus JAJZPX01. The sequence continues at coordinate 3,524 of JAJZPX010000235.1, read as the reverse complement.
AGGTGGTAGCCGCCAAGGCGGACGCGCGTCTGCGCGCGGACGAGGAGAGGAAGTGGAAGACGATCAGCAAGGCATCGAAGGAGTACTTGAAGCGATACGGCCATCGGTAGCAGCTGCCCGGCAGGTTGGGGAGAGCGCGGCCGACGCGCGACGCGCGCGCTGGGGCCTCACGTTCGCCTGATCAAGACGGAGTGGGAGCAGGCCGGCTCTCGGCGCGCTTCCAGCAGACAACACGCCGGGTTCGCGCTAATCTCAGTGGAAGCGCATCGGGGGTGCCGCCCCGATCGAGGAGCGGCGACGCTGAGCAAGCCCCCGAGACGTCGCTTCGGGGTGGGGTTCATGGTGGAGTCGAGCGTGCTTATGGGCATCTGCGGTCTCTATTGCGGCGCGTGCCACCATTACCTTGCCGGTCTCCCCGAACGCGAGCATCTCCTCGAGCCCGTGATTGCCGCCGGACGCGATCCCGACCAGTTCACCTGCGCCGGATGTCGTTCGGACGTGCTGTACATCCACCCGGGCTGTTCGCTCTGCCCGATACGGGACTGTGCTACCGCTCGCGGCCATCTCCACTGCGGTCAGTGCCCCGACTTGCCATGCGAGAGGCTCGTCGCGTTTCGTGACGACGGCCATCCCCCTCACCTCGACATTCTCGCGCAGCTGGCGAGTCTGTCCGCGCTTGGGAGCCGGCGATGGCTCGCACACCAGCGACGGCGCTGGACTTGCCGATGTGGTCTCGCCTTCGGCTGGCACGAGCAGCAGTGTGCGCGTTGCGGTGCCACGCTGGACTCGTACTCGAAGAGCCCGCGGCCCCTCGGGTGCCCAGCACGGGCCGGCGGGCCGATGAGGCTGCCTGCCCAGGATGAGGGGGACCGGGAGGAAGGGAAGCGTGATCTGCCGGAGGCGCCGCGATTGACGTAGGGTGTGTGCATCCTCGGCCTCGACATGGGGAGGTCGTCATGAGGCGCTGGATGGCCGCCGTCTCGGTGCTCGTGCTCGCGTCGGCACTTGCGGCGTGCGCGCCCAAGGCGGATTACTCGGCCCGGTTCGTCCGCTACGAAATGCTCGAGGACGGGAGGCGGGTCGCGGTGGTGGACCCCGTGACCACGGGCGGGCGATCGGAGGAGCAGCTCGCTTCGACGGACATCACGGACTTGAAGCGCGACGAGCTCGTCGGCATCCACTACGTCGGGCGCAGCTGGGACGAGCCGCGGTGGATGCCGGAAAGGGAGATCGTCTCCCGTGGGCTGCGACCATAGGGCGGATTAGCGGGCCGAGGTCAGGGGGTGCCGTGTGAAGGCGTTGGTCGTCTACGAGTCGCTGTGGGGGAACACTGCGGCGGTCGCCCGAGCGATCGCAGAGGGCGTCGGGGAGGGGGCACGCGCGCTGCCGACGTCGGAGGCGACGCCCGAGCTGCTCGCGGAAGCGGACCTCGTCGTCGCGGGGGCGCCCATACTCGGCTTCAACCTCCCTACCGAGGCCATGCGCAAGTCGATCGCGGCGGATCCGAAGTATCGCGCGAACCCGCCGGACATGTCGCACCCGTCGATGCGCGAGTGGCTCGAGCGGCTCCCTCGTCGGTCCGTCGCGTTCGCTACGTTCGAGACGCGGATCTGGTGGTCGCCGGGGAGCTCGGCGAAGAAGATCGCCGAGGTGTTCGATGCAGCGGGATACCGGCGCGTGGCCGAGCCCGAGCGCTTCATGGTGACGGGCTCGTACGGCCCGCTCAAGGACGGCGAGATCGAGCGGGCGCGCGTGTGGGGGGAGCAGCTGGCGCGCGCCACGACCTGATGCGTCGCTCGAAACGTGCGAGGCGAGGCGAAGCAGTGGCGATCGGACCGCCGCGGGCCGGCCGATGCGCCCGCGCCGCCCCGGCTACCCCTACGACGGCTATACTTGGGGTGTCCTCCCAACCTCAAGGAGCAGAGTGAGATTCATCCTTCGGATGCTGGTCTCCGCGGCCGTGATCTTCGGCGTTGCGTACTTCTCGCACGGCGCGCTCGTGCCCGAGATGCAGCCCGCGACCGCGCTGGCGGTCGCCGTCGTCCTCGCGGTAGTGAACGTCGACGTCGAGCCGGTCGTGAGCTTGCTCGCGCTGCCGGTGACGATCGTGACGCTCGGGCTGTTCTCCCTCGTCGTGAACGCGCTGATGCTGCTGCTCGCCGAGTTCGTCGTGGGCGTCGCGAGCCCCGGCTTCTGGCCGACGCTGCTCGCCGCCCTCGTCATCTCGGTCGTCACCGCCGTCCTCACCCGGCTCCTCGATTCGGACGACAGGAGGTAGCGCATGTCCGCCGAGGAACTCGCCGAGGAGACCGCAAGCCCCCTCGACCAGGACATCGTCGTCATCACGGGAATGTCGGGAGCGGGGCGCTCTGAGGCCATCCACACCTTCGAGGACCTCGGCTACTTCTGCATCGACAACCTGCCGCCCGCGCTCATGCGGCAGCTCGTGAAGCTCACGAGCGTCCCCGGCAGCCGCGTGCGCCGTCTCGCAGTCGTGTGCGACGTGCGCGGGCTCACCTTCTTCGACAAGCTGCTCGCCGAGCTCGACAAGCTGCAGCGCACCGGCCACCCGTTCCGGCTGCTGTTCCTCGAGGCCGACGATCTCACGCTCGTGAACCGCTTCAAGGAGACGCGCCGCCGTCATCCGCTCGCCGAGCAGGCGGGGGGGCTCGCCGAGGCCATCGCCACCGAACGCGAGTCGCTGCGCCCGGTCCGCGAGCGCGCGGACACGATCATCGACACCTCGGACCTCGCGCCTCAGCAGCTGCGGGCCACAATCCGTGAGCGATTCACTCCTGAAGGCCGCCAGGGGCCGCTGGTGGTGACGGTGTCGAGCTTCGGCTTCAAGTACGGTCTGCCGATCGACGCCGACATCGTGATGGACGTGCGATTCCTCCCGAACCCGTACTACGAGCCGGAGCTGCGCGACCGCACCGGCGAGGAGGAGCCGGTACGCGAGTTCGTGCTCGGCCGAGAGGAGACGCAGCAGTTCCTCGCGGTGTGGTTCGAGCTGCTGTCCGTGCTCATGCCCGGCTACTCGGCCGAGGGGAAGACCCACCTCGCGATCGTGATGGGCTGCACGGGCGGGATGCACCGCAGCGTCGTCCTCGCGGACGAGACAGCCGGCTACCTGCGCGACCAGGGGTACCAGGTCAGCGTCGCCCATCGCGACATGGGGAAGGATCGCGTCCGCCGGTGACACGCGCAGTAGCCATCGGCGGCGGAACGGGCCTCCCGCGAGTCCTGTCGGCGCTCCTCGCGGCTGGATGCGAGGTCACGGCGGTGGTGACCGTCGCCGACGACGGCGGCAGCTCCGGTCGGCTTCGGCGCGAGTTCGGCATCCTGCCGCCGGGTGACGCGCGCAACTGTCTCGTCGCGCTCGCCGACCCCGACTCGCCTCTCGCGCGCATCTTCCAGTACCGCTTCGAGCGCGGTCACGGGCTGGCCGGACACGCGCTCGGCAACCTGCTGATCGCGGCGCTCACAGACCTGGAGGGCGGGTTCCCGCAGGCGCTCGAGACGGC
>JAJZPX010000234.1 GCA_021811025.1 Actinomycetes bacterium | reverse complement strand
CGGTCCGCGAGGGGATCGAGGCGTGCCGGCCCGACGCGGTCGCGCTGCTGGCGCAGCTGCGGCTGGGGGCGTCGATCTGCGTCGAGACGTGGGAGCGCACCGACTTCACCCTGCTGTACGACCCGGGGCGCGAGGTGTTCTCGATCGGCTACAACGTTGCGGAGGGCCGTCTCGACAACAGCTTCTACGACCTGCTGGCATCGGAGTGCCGGCTCGCCAGCTACCTCGCCATCGCGAAGGGCGACGTGCCGCAGCGGCACTGGTTCAAGCTCGCACGGCCGCTCACTAAGACCGACTTCGGCTACGCGCTCATCAGCTGGTCCGCGTCGATGTTCGAGTACCTCATGCCGCTGCTCGTCATGCGCGACTGGGCGGGCACGCTGCTGGACGAGACGTACCGCGCGGTGGCCGGGCGGCAGATGCAGTACGGGCACCAGCGCGGCGTGCCGTGGGGCGTGTCGGAGTCCGCTTTCAACGCGCGCGACGCCGAGGGCACGTACCAGTACCAGGCGTTCGGCGTGCCGGGGCTGGGGCTGAAGCGCGGGCTGTCCGAGGACGCGGTCGTTGCGCCGTACGCGACGCTGCTGGCACTTCCGGTGGCGCTGCGCGACGCGCTCGACAACCTCGCCGTGCTCTCGCGACAGGGCGGCGAGGGGCGGTTCGGCTTCTACGAGTCGATCGACTACACGCCCGGCCGCGTGCCCGCGGGCGAGGAGCGCGCCGTCGTGCAGGCGTACTTCGCGCACCATCAGGGGATGGGGCTCGTCGCGCTCGCGAACACGCTGCTGGACATGGGGATGCAGCGGCGATTCATGACCGACCCCGTCGTGCAGTCGGCCGAGCTGCTGCTGCAGGAGAAGGTGCCGAGGCACGTCGAGCCGGCCGCCCCGCACGTCGAGGAGGTCGAGTTCGTGCGCTCCGTGCGCGAGCTGCCCCCGCCGATGGCCCGCTACTACCCGCTGGCGGACACGCCGTCGCCGGCCACGCACTTCCTCTCCAACGGCCGCTACTCCGTCATGGTCACGAACGCCGGCGGCGGCTACTCGCGCTACAAGGACGTCGCCGTCACCCGCTACCGCGAGGACATCACGCGCGACTCCTGGGGCACGTTCTTCTACGTCAAGGACGCCGCCTCGGGCGAGGTGTGGTCGGGCGGGTTCCAGCCCACCGGCAGGCGCCCCGACGAGTACCACGCGACCTTCTCGGCCGACAAGGCCGAGTACCGCCGCATCGACGGGCACATGGAGACGCACACCGAGGTGATCGTCTCGCCCGAGGACGACGCCGAGGTTCGGCGCGTGACGGTGACGAACCACGGCCGGCGGACGCGCGAGATCGAGGTGACGAGCTACTTCGAGGTCGCGCTGGCGGACCAGGCGGCGGACCAGGCGCACCGCACGTTCAGCAACCTGTTCGTCGAGACGGAGGCGCTCCCGGACGTCGGGGCGCTGCTGTTCACGCGGCGGACGCGTTCGGCCGACGAGAAGCGTCTCTGGGGCGTGCACGTGCTCGCGTGCGAGGCGTCCGAGGCGTGCGAGTGCGGCTGCGAGACCGACCGCGCGAAGTTCCTCGGCCGGCTGCATGACGTCGCGCGCCCGCAGGCCGTGTACGGCGACCAGCCGCTGACGGGCAGCACCGGCGCCGTGCTCGATCCCGTGTGCGCGATCCGGCAGAAGGTGCGCATCCCGCCGGGCGAGTCGGCGCGGCTGCAGTTCGCGACGGCCGTGGCGGACTCGCGCGAGAAGGCGGTCTCGCTCGCGCAGACGTACCACGACCCGCGCTCCGGCACGCGCGCGGCCGACCTCGCGTGGACCGCGAGCCAGATCGAGCTGCGCGACCTCGGCATCTCGCCGGACGAGGCGGTCGTCTTCCAGCGCCTCGCGTCGCGGCTTCTGCTGACGGACCCGTACTCCCGCCTGAAGGTCAAGACGCCCGTCGAGAACACCCTGCCGATCTCGGCGCTGTGGGGGCTGGGCATCTCGGGCGACCTGCCGATCCTGATCGTCAAAGTGGAGCGGATCGAGGAGATGCCGCTCGTGCGCCAACTCCTGCTGGCGCACCAGTACTGGCGCCACAAAGGGCTGCGCGCGGACCTCGTCGTCCTCAACACGCTGCCGTCGGCGTACCTTGCGGACCTCGACAACCGCCTGCACCTCCTCGTGCGCACCGGGCACGCGCTGCAGCTGATGGACAAGCCGGGCGGCGTGTTCATCCGCAAGGCCGACCAGATCGCGCCCGAGGTGCTCAACCTGCTCGAATCGGTGGCGCGCGTCGTGCTCGTCGGCGACCAGGGACCGCTGCTGGTGCAGCTCGAGCAGCGCGGCGAGCGCCCCGAGCTGCCGGACCCGCTGTACCCGAAGGCCGAGCCGCGCGCCTACCCGTCACCGCCTTTCGAACGCCCGGCCGTCGCCTTCGACAACGGCCTCGGCGGCTTCGACCGGCGCAGCGACGAGTACGTCATCGTGCTGGAGGACGGCCAAGCTACGCCGGCGCCGTGGATCAACGTCATGGCGAACGAGGGGTTCGGCTCGATGGTGTCCGAGGCGGGCATCGGGTGCAGCTGGGCGGTCAACAGCCACGAGAACCGGCTGACCACGTGGAACAACGACCCGGTCGCCGACGGCTCCGGGGAGTCGATGTACGTGCGCGACGAGGACACCGGCGTCTTCTGGAGCCCGACCGCGCTCCCCGTCCGCGACGAGCAGCCGTGCGTGATCCGCCACGGCCGCGGCTACTCCGTCTTCGAGCACGCCGTCCACGGGATCGCGCACGAGCTCACGTACTTCGTGCCCGTCGGCGACCCCGTGCGCGTCGCGCGCCTGAAGCTGACGAACCTCGGCGAGGAGGAGCGCACGCTGTCGGTGACGCAGCTGGTGGAGTGGTCGCTCGGCAGCTCGCGCAGCAAGGCGCAGCACCGCGTGGTGACCTCGTGGGACGCCGAGCGGCAGACGCTGCTCGCGCACAACTGGTTCAACGAGGACTTCCCCGGACGCCCCGCTTTCCTCGCGTGCGACCGCGAAGTCGACGGCTTCACCGCGTGGCGCACGGAGTTCCTCGGCCGCAACGGGCGGCCGGCCGACCCGGCGGCGATGCGCCGCAAGGGCCTCGGCCGAGTGTGCGGGCGCTACCACGACAACTGCGGCGCGCTGATGGCGAAGCTCACGCTCGAGCCCGGCGAGACGGCCGAGGTGACGTTCCTGCTCGGGCAGTGCGAGAAGGCCGAGGAGGTGCAGGCGCTCGTCGCGCGGTATCGCGACCCGGGCACGGTCGAGGCGGAGCTCGCGCGGGTGCGCGGGTGGTGGGCCGAGTTGCTCGGGACGCTCGTCGTCGACACGCCGGACGACGCGTTCGACGTGATGGTGAACGGGCAGGCGCTCTACCAGACGCTCGCATGCCGGATATGGGGGCGCACCGCGCTCTACCAGAGCTCGGGCGCGTTCGGCTTCCGCGACCAGCTGCAGGACTCGCTCGCGCTGCTGCTCGCGCGCCCGGAGATCGCCCGAGCGCGCATCGTGGAGGCGTCGCGCCACCAGTTCCCGGAGGGCGACGTCCAGCACTGGTGGATGCCGGTGTCCGACCGCGGGGTGCGCACGCGCATCAGCGACGACCGTCACTGGCTCGCGTACGTGACCGCCGAGTACATCGCGCGAACGGGCGACGTCGGCGTGCTCGACGAGGTCACGCCGTACCTGGAGGGCCCGCTGCTGCCCGCCGACAAGGACGACCTCTACCTGACGCCGAAGCCGTCGCTCGCCAAGGCTTCGGTGTGGGAGCACATCATCGCGGCGCTGGAGTCCGGGCGCTCGACGGGCTCGCACGGGCTGCCGCTCATGGGCGGCGGCGACTGGAACGACGGCATGAACCGCGTCGGGCACCTCGGCCGAGGGGAGAGCGTGTGGCTCGCGTGGTTCCTCGTCGTCGTGCTCGGGCGGATCGCTGTGATGGCCGAGGCGCGCGGGGACTCGGCGCGGGCGCGCGACTGCCGCGAGTGGGCGGACTCGCTCACGGGCGCGGTCGAGACGCACGCGTGGGACGGCGCATGGTACCTGCGCGCGTACTTCGACGACGGCACGCCGCTGGGCACGAAGACGGCCGAGGAGTGCCGCATCGACTCGATCGCGCAGAGCTGGGCCGTGATCGCCGGCACGGGCGACCGGGGGCGCGCGTCGCGGGCGATGG
>JAJZPX010000233.1 GCA_021811025.1 Actinomycetes bacterium | reverse complement strand
GCCGGAGGAGCGCGCCCGCCACGGCCGCGACGAGGAAGCCGAAGAGGTAGCCGCCGGTCGGCCCCGCGAGCACGCCGAGGCCGCCCCGAGCCCCCGCGAACACGGGAGCGCCGGCCGCGCCCAGCAGCAGGTACGCGCCGACGGCCGCTCCCGCCGCCGCGGGATCGAGCAGCAGCGCTGCGAGCAGGACCACGAACGTCTGGAACGTCATCGGCACCGGCTGCAGCGGGATCGCAACGAACGCCGAGGCGGCGAGCAGCGCGGCGAGCAGCGCGGCCGAGGTGAGCCGGCGGGTGCGGGACGCGGGCATGGAGCCTCCTGTTAACCGACGACGACAGTGTGGTTAACGGTATCGGCGCCGACGTCCGCCGTCAACGTCCCTGCGACTCCGGCTGCCATCCGGTGAGCTCGGCCAGGCGTCCCGCGATCGTCGGCTCGTCCCACGCCCCGGGCTCCTCGCGGTACGTCGCGAGCACGGCTGCCGCCACCTGGTAGCGCGCCTCAGGCGTCATCTCCCCGCGGCGTCGCAGGAACTCGCGCGCCAGCGCGTCGCGCCCCGCCGACTCGCCTCCGTCCGTGAGCAGCGCGAGCTCCCCGCTGTCCCGCACGACCACGGTGCCGGCGACGAAGTCGCCTACGCGCTTCTGCTTCCTCGACAGCAGGATGCTCGCGATCCCGACCGCGTAGCTACCCGGAAGGGCGTCGATCAGGCGAAGGAAGTTGCGGATGAGCGAGTCGGCCACGCCGACGCGCGAACCGTCGTCGCGCAGCACGCGGATGCCGAGCGCCCGCTTCCCGGGCGTCTTCCCGCCGCGGGCGGTCTCGCCGAACACGAAGTAGCCCCAATAGGTGACGAACGCGAGCACGAGCAGGCCCGCGAGCACCCACACCCCGCCGAGCGCGATGATGTTGAAGCGGGTCAGATAGAAGACGGCGAGGAAGACGCCGCCGATCACCACGACCTCGGCGAGGATGAGGCCGGTCAGCACGAGCATGTCGATCGCGAAGGCGATGCCGCGCGAACCGAGGCCCGCCAGCTCGTGCGCGAACGCGACGGACTCGGGGGTCTCGACGGACAGCACCTCGGCGGGACGTTCGGGCACGCTCACTCCTCGACGGGCCGGCGCTCACATCATAGGGGCACGCGCGCGGCGCGTGCTAGCATGGACGGCGGCGCGAGGAGAGGAGCGGGATGGACGAGCGGTCCTTCGTCGCGGGCTCGCGCTCCACTTGGGAGCGGCTGGCCGGAGAGGCCGGGACTGCCCGCGCGAGCGGGGTCGCCCAGCTGGGCGCGGAACGCCTCAAGCAGATGCACGAGGACTACCGGCAGGCCGCCGCGGATCTCGCGTACGCTCAGACGCATTTCCCCTCGTCCGAGGTCACGTCGTACCTCAACCGGCTGGTGGGCGAGGCGCACGGCGAGCTGTACGGCTCGACGCCGGCACGCGCTGCGGCCGCATGGCGCTTCCTGGCGGGCGGATACCCGCGTCTCGTTAGGAAGAACGCGCGGCCGATCCTGCTGGCGGCCGCAGTCCTTCGCGGCGCGGTCGCGCTGGGGTACCTGCTCGCCCACGTCGACTACCCGCTCGCAAGGCTGTTCCTGCCCGAGCAGTTTCGAGACGTCGCAGGGGACCCGGCGGAGCAGGGACGGCAGACGCGCGACATGCTCGCGCCCCTCGCGCCGCTGCTGTCGGCGGGCATCACCGTCAACAACGTCCAGGTCGCGATCGTCGCGTTCGCTGGGGGCGTCACCTTCGGCGCCATCACCGTCTGGGCGATGCTCACGAACGGCCTGCTCCTCGGCGTGCTCGCGGGCGTCTTCGCGAAGGCCGGGCAGTCGCTGCCGTTCTGGTCGCTGATCGTCCCGCACGGCGCGCTCGAGCTCCCGGCGATCGCGCTCGCGGGCGGGGGCGGGCTCATGCTCGCGCGCGCGCTCGTGCTCCCGGGCGACCTGCCCCGGCTCGAGGCGCTGCGCCGCGTCTCGGGCGAGGCCGTGCGCGTGCTGCTCGGGACGGTGCCGCTGTTCGTCGTGGCGGGGCTGGTGGAGGGCTTCGTCACGCCGCGCGGCTACGCGCCGCCGCTGAAGCTCGCGCTGGGCGCGCTGCTCTTCCTCGCGCTCGCGGCGTACATCGCGCTCGCGGGGCGAGGGAGCGGGGAGTAGCGCCTACAGCTGCCCGCGCGCCTTCAGCTCGAGGTAGCGGTTGACTGATGCGACCGACAGCTCCTGCGGATCGACGTCGAGCACCAGCGCGCCGTGCGAGCGCAACACCCGCAACGCCGCAGCCTTGTCGCGCAGGACGTCCTCCGCCACGGCCGCCTCGAAGACCTGCGACTCCGTCTCCGGCACCGCCCCGGCGCGCGCCTCGACCTGGCGGTTGCGCTGGGTGACGACCAGCGGCAGGTGCCGGGGCGCGAGCGTGGCGAGAACGCCGAGGAGCCGCCGGGACGGCTCGGTGCCGACGAGGTCCGTGAACAGCACGATGAGCGACCTCTTGCCGAGCCGGGCGGCGAGATAGCGCAGCGCGCCGGCGTAGTCTGGCTCCTCGAGCCTCCCCTCGACCGCGAACAGCGCCTCCATGATCGCGAGGAACTGGCGGTGGCCCTTGCGCGGCGGGAGGTAGCGCTGCACGTCCCGGCCGAAGACCAGCAGCCCGACGTGGTCGTCCGCCTGGATGCCGAGGTACGCGAGCAGCAGCGCCGCGTTGATCGCGCGGTCGAGCTTCGTCAGCCCTGTGACGCGCGGCGTCATCAAGCGTCCCGCGTCGACCGCGAGCACCATCGTCTGGCTCCGCTCGGCCTCGAACCGGCGGGTGACGGGCCGGGCCCGGCGCGCCGTGGCCTTCCAGTCGATGTCGCGGTAGTCGTCGCCGGGCTCGTAGTCGCGCAGGCTCTCGAACTCGGTGCCGGCGCCCGCGTACCGCGCGGCCTTCACGCCCATCTCGAGCAGCATCCCCTTCCTCGCGAGCAGCGCGTAGCGGTCGACGGCCTGGATGTCGGGGTAGACGTGCACCTCCTCGGGCGAGCCGGCGGCGAACTGGTGCCCGGCGAGGCCGTGCGGACCGAGCGAGCGGACGCCGATCTCGCCGAAGGAGAAGCGGCCGCGCGCGGGCGGCGTGAACGCGAGCGGGAAGGCCGCCGAGTCGCGGCGCGAGACCGTCACGCGGCCGAGGTGGCGGACGCCCCCGAAAGCCGCGGGCGGCGTCTCGCGCAGCGTAAGGTACGCGCGGTTCGGGGAGGGGTTCGTCACGCGCAGGGTGACCGCGTTCGGCACGCCGATCGAGAACTTCGAGGGCATCTCGCGCGAGAGCTCCAGCTCGGCGGGGGGCACGGCCTGCGAGCGGTCGTAGACGGCCAGCCAGAAGAGCACCCACGCCCAGCTCCACGCGAGCGCGTACGCCCACCAGCCGTGCAGCAGCAGCGCCGGCAGCGCGCCTGCTGCGAGCAGCGCGGCCGCCTTCGGCGCCACGTACAGGCGCGGGCTCGGCAGGCGCAGCGGGGTCACCGCGGCACCGGCACCGTCGCCAGCACGTCATCGAGCAGCGTCTCGACGTCCATCCCCTCGATCTCCACCTCCGGCCGCAAAGTGATGCGATGGCGCAGGCACGCGGGTGCCGTCGCCTTCACGTCGTCCGGCGTCACGAAGTCGCGGCCCGCCAGCATCGCCCGTGCCTTGCTCGCCACGAGCAGGCTCACGCCCGCCCGAGGGCTCGCCCCGAGCGTCACCGCCGCGGCGTCCCGCGTCCCCCGCACGATACCGCTCACATACGACACGACGCCGTCGTCGACGACCACCTCGTCCAGCGTCTTGCGCGCGTCGAGCACGTCGGCCGTCGTCGCGACCCTCCGCAAACCGAGCTCGCCGAGGTCCGTCAGCACGAGGCCGCCGAGGTGACGGCGCAGGATCTCGGCCTCCTGCTCCTCGCTCGGGTACCCGACCACCACCTTGAGCTCGAACCGGTCGAGCTGAGCCTCCGGCAGCGGATACGTGCCCTCGTACTCGACCGGGTTCTGCGTCGCCACCACCATGAACGGCTCAGGAAGAGGGTGCGTGACGCCGTCGATCGTCACCTGGCGCTCCTGCATCGCCTCGAGCAGCGCCGACTGCGTCTTCGGCGGCGTGCGGTTGATCTCGTCCGCCAGCACCAGGTTCGCGAAGACCGGCCCCTGCCGCAGCCGGAA
>JAJZPX010000232.1 GCA_021811025.1 Actinomycetes bacterium | reverse complement strand
GCTGGGGATGGCGGGCGGTGCGCTGAACTTCCCCGTCCTCCCCTCGCCCGCGGTCCTGCTCCTGCTGGGCGCCCTGCTCGCGAGCGCGGCACTCCTGCCGCGATTCGTCTCGCGCTCCGAGCCGGCGACGCCCGCTCTGCTCGCGCTCGGCGCCGCCGGCGTCGTGATGCTGGCCGGGGCGCTCGGCCGAGCGGACACGAGCCACGTCTACTTCTACGGCCTCGCCGTCGCGTTCCTCGCCGCCCCACTCCTCGCGGCGGTCCGCGGACGCGCGTTCGCGCTCTGGGTCGTCGCGTTCGCGGCCGTCTTCGTTGCCGCGCACTGGCTCATCCTGCATTACGATTACGGGCATATGATCGTGCAGGCCGCGGGGCGTACGCCCGGGATGCCGCGCGCGGCGGCGGGACGCGTGGCGCTCGCGGTAGGATGGGCCAGGGGCGACGGTTGGGCGGCTTGGGAGCGTGGCGCTCGGGCGCCGGTCGAGCCCGACCTCGCGGCCCTCGCCCGCTACCGGCCCCTCGCAGCACCGCTCGGGTTCGCCGACGGCACCGGCCTCGCTCTCGCCGAGCGGGGATGGCTCGGCTCCCCCTACTTCCGGGGAGTCCCGTTCACCAGAAAGCAGCTGGACACGATGGAACGACACCTCGACCGAGCGGACCACATCCTGCTCGACAAGGCGACGGCAGCCGCGCTGCGCGGCGGCCGGTCTCCCGCGCCCGGCCGCTCCGTGGGAGCGAAGAACTTCGTGAGGCTGATGTGGCCGGAGTCGTTCCCGCGCGTCAACGAGACGCCCGACCTCGCGCAGGAGCTGCGGGAGTACCTCGCGAAGCACTACCGCGCGGCGGCCGAGACCGGGCGGTACACGGTGCTGGAGCGCAAGGAGTGAGCATGCGGGCCGTCATGGTGCTCCCCACGTACGACGAGGCCGCCAACCTCCCCACGCTCGTGGAGCGCGTGCTTGCGGTCGAGCCGCCGGTCGACGTGCTCGTCGTCGACGACTCCTCGCCCGACGGGACCGCGGACCTCGCGGACGCCATCGCGGCGCGCGAGTCGCGCGTGCACGTGATGCGCAGGCCGGGGCCGCGCGGGTACGGCGGAAGCTGCGTCGACGGGCTCGTGTGGGCGGTCGAGCACGGCTACGACCCCGTGATGCTCATGGACGCCGACCTCAGTCACGACCCGGCCGCGATCCCTGCGATGCTCGAGCGGGTGGAGGACGGCGCGGACGTCGTGATCGGATCGCGCTACGTCGAGGGGGGCGGCCTCGAGGTGCCCGAGTGGGGCGCCGTCCGCCGAGCGGTGAGCAGGTTCGGCAGCCTCTACGCGCGGGCGATGATCGGGACCGGCGTTCACGATTGCACGAGCGGCTACCGCTGCTACCGCCGGGACGTCCTGGAGCGCGCCGGCCTCCGCGGCATGCGCAGCGACGGCTACAGCTTCGTCATCGAGCTGGTCGAACGCATCACCCGGCTCGGCGCGCGGGTCGAGGAGGTGCCGATCGTCTACGTCGACCGGCAGGCGGGCGAGTCGAAGATATCCCGCGGGATAATCGCGGAGGCGTTCGTGCGCACCACGACCATCGGGCTCTCGCGCCTGCTCGGCCGCTACAGCCGGAACACCGCGTAGCGGGCGTCCGGGCTGACGAGCGGCGTGCCCGAGGTGAGGCTCGAGAGCTCCTGCCGGACCGCCGCTCCACCGTCGGCGAAGCCCGCGCAGTCCACCCACACCGCCGAGAACCCCTGCGCTCTCGCCTCTCGCACCAGCTCCGGGGCGGGGAGCTCCGACAGGCGCTTCAGCAGGAGGTCCGTCGGCCTGCCCTTCATGGCGCCGTAGCTCCAGCGCAGGGACCGCGAGTGCAGATAGCCGACCAGCGGGTCGTACTCGCGCATCCCAACCACGTCGCCGCCCGGCTCGGGGTAGCCCATGTACGGAAGCTGCAGGACCGAGACGCCCTTCGGCAGCCGGCCCTCGACGCGCCGCACGAACGCGTCGTCGGCGCGGTAGCGCGCCGCTATCCCGGCGTAGTCGGGGACCGAAGCCGGCGAGGTCTGGTCGAGCATCCCCACCACCAGCACCCCCGCCGCGAGGCCCGCCGCGACCCACGCCCCCCGCCGCCGCCCGGCCGCGTCGACGGCGAGCGCGACCGCGCCGAGCGCCAGGAAGCCGAGGAAGATGCTGATTCGGTTGTACGAGCGGATCTGCGGGAGGACGAACGCCACGAGGCTGCCGAACGCCCCCACGCTGCCCAGCAGGAACCCGGCCACCGCCAGCAACGCCAGCCGTTCGAGCAGCCCGCCCTCGGACGACGGCCCTCCGCGTCTCGCCAGGGCGTAGAACAGCCAGCCGAACAGACCGAGCAGCCCGACCGACGCGACGACCCCCAGCGAGCTCGACGAGACCGCCTCGTTGTCCATGTACCGCCCGACGCGGCGCATGCCTTCGTGGTAGGTCGCCTTGAGCCGGGCGAGCGCGGGCACGCGATGGCCGTCGGCGGGCAGCAGCATCTCGTCGAGCTTGAGCCCGTACACGATCGCCTGACCCGGATTCCTCACGAGCCCGGACGGATTCGGGCCGCTCCTGAGGCGATAGGCGAGGGTGGGAGTGACCGCAATCGCGCTCGTGAGTACGATCGCGCCGATCATCACGCCCGCGGACACCAGATGACGGCGCGAGCGATGCCGGATCGCGCCGAAGAAGCCGGCCACGGCGATGAAGAACGCGCTGAAGAACGCGTAGTAGACGTTGGAGAGGGCCAGCAGGACGCACGCGAGGAGCGCGCCGAGCCGGTGACGCGCGAAGAACGAGGCCGGCCCGGGCCCGGGAAACAGCGGAGGAGTCTCGCCGGCGACCTCGACCGCAAGCACGAGAGCCACGGGCACGAGGAAGTACGCGGAGAGGAAGAGATGCCCCTCCCCGCGCGCCAAGTGGTACGGCGCGAAAGCGAAGAGCAGGCCTCCGGCAGCCGAGGCCCAGCGGGACGCTCCCCATCTTCGCAGCGCCCATGCCCCGAAGAGCGCGGCGAGCGGGAACGTGAGCAGGTAGTACACGTTGATCGCGTTCGGATAGGCCGGCATCACCAGCGACAGGAGCCCGATTAGTGCCATGTGCAGATAGTCCGTCTGAGGGAAATCGGAGAGATCGGCTCCAGTCGGAGCGCCGAGCCGCGGGGTGCGCAGGTAGGTGCCGTTCTCCGCGACGCTCTCCGCGAAGGCGCCGTGCACGAACGAGTCCCCGCCGTTCGCGAAAGGCGCGCCGAGATCGGCCCGCCACAGCTGCAGCGCCCATACCGTCAGCAGCATGCAAGCGACCGAGAGTGCTGCGAGGAACGCGGCCTCCTTCAGCCGCTCTCGGCGGCCGGGCTTGCGCGCAGGAGTGAACGGGATCGAGGGCGGCATCGTCTCCGATTCTACCAGAGGGGCCCCGCCTCCCGGCTCTCCGGCTGCGACCTAAGCGCCTCGCTCCAGCAGCGCGCGCATGACGCGGCGCAGCTCCGGCCCGAGGTCGTCGTAACCCATCGCGAGAGCGAGGTTCGCCTCGAGCCACGCGAGGATGTTGCCGGTGTCGTAGCCGGCATCGTCGGTCACGACCGCGTGGATCGGCTCCTCCCGCAGCAGCTCCCGCAGGGCGTCGGTGAGCTGGATCTCGCCACCGCTGCCCGGCTCGACCTGGGGGAGGATGCGCATCACGCGCGGCGTCAGCAGATATCGGCCGAAGATCGCCTTGTTGCTCGGGGCCTCCTCGGGCGACGGCTTCTCCACGAGGTCCGTCACTCGCCAAACCCCGTCTTCCACCTCTTCCCCAGCGATGACACCGTAGCGCGAGACGTGATCCAGCGGGACGGGCGTGACCGCTATGACGGAGCCGCCGAAGCGCTCGTGCACGCGGTTGAGCGCCGGAAGGCAGTCGTTCTTCGGGACGAGGACGTCGCCGAGAAGGACGAAGAACGGGTCGTCGCCGGTGTGCGGCGCGCCGCAGAGCACCGCGTGGCCGAGGCCGCGGGGATACTTCTGGCGCACGTAGAAGACCTCGGCCATCTGCGAGACGTCGCAGACCTGCCGCAGCTCGACGTCCTTGCCCGCCCGGCGCAGCATCTCCTCGAGCTCGATGCTGCGGTCGAAATGGTCTTCGATCGCCCGCTTGCCCCGGCCGGTGACGATCAGTATGTCGTCGACGCCGGCCGCG
>JAJZPX010000231.1 GCA_021811025.1 Actinomycetes bacterium | reverse complement strand
CTGCGTGAGCGCATCGACCGGGCGATCGCGGAGACGACCGCGGAGTCGATGTAGGGCGGGGCGCTGCGGCGCGCTGCGGGGCGGGGCGCTGCGGGGCGGGGCGCTGCGGGGCCGTCTCGCGCGCCGCGTATTGGGTAATCAAGCCTGGCGGGCGGCCGACGCTGGCGGAGGATGCCGCGGTGGACGGAAACCGGATGCGCGACACGGCGCGGATCCCCGAGACCTTCTCGCGAGAGGTGCTCGCCGACATGCTCGAGGATCTCCCCCTCGGCGTCGCCGTCCACGGCGGCCCCGGCTTCACGTGCCTGTACGCGAACGCTCAGGCGCGGGCGACCTCCGAGGGGCGGGAGCTCGTCGGGCTGCCGTTCGCCGACGCGTGGCCCGAGCATTCCGACCGCGTCCTTCCGCTGATGCAGCGCGTCCTCGAGACGGGCGAGCCTCACCTCTCCGAGGACCGCCCGTTCGGCCTCAGGCAGAGGCCGGGCGAGCCGCCCGAACAGCGCTTCATCACGTTCTCCTGGCGCCGGCTCGACCTCGACGGAGCGAAGGCGGTCCTCGTCACGGCGAGGGACACCACGGACGAGGTCCGGGCGCGCCGGGTGGCGGAACGCGAGGCGGCGGAGCTCGACGAGGTCTTCGAGCGCATGGGCGACGCCTTCTTCGCCCTCGACCGCGACTGGTGCTTCACCTACGTGAACCACAGGGCGACCGAGCTGCTCGGCAAGCCCAAGGAGCAGCTGGCGGGCCGCAGCATCTGGGACGTCTTCGGCCAAGCCGAGGGCAGCAAGTTCGACGTCGAGTTGCACCGCGCCATGAGCGAGCAGACGGCCGTCGCCTTCCAGGAGTACTACCCGCCGCTCGACATGTGGGCCTCGGTCCAGGCGTACCCCTCGCCCACCGGCCTCTCGGTGTTCCTCTCGAACATCACCTCCTTGAAGCAGCAGGAGGCGGCGCTGGGCACGAGCGAGGGCGCGCTGCGCGCGGTCATCGACAACTCCCCCAGCGTGATCCAGATGAAGGACCTGGACGGCGTCTTCATTCGAGTGAACGAGGAGTTCGCCCGGCTCTTCGACCGGCCGAAGGGTGAGGTGATCGGCAAGTCGGATCGCGACCTGCTCCCTCCCGAGAGCGCCGACCGCCTGGAGGCGCACGACCGCCAGGTGCGGCAGGCGGGACACCCGATCACGTTCGAAGAGGAAGTCTCGACGCCGGTCGGAGGTGCCCGCCGCTACCTCACCACCAAGTTCCCGCTGAAGGACGCGTCGGGCCGCGTCTACGGGACGGCCGGCATCTCCGTCGACATCACTCAGCGGGCCGAGCAGGAGCGGCGGCTCGTCGAGAGCGAGGAGCGGTTCCGGAAGGTCTTCGAGGAAGGGCCGATAGGGGTGGTGCTCGTCGAGCCGGTGGACCTGCGCATCGTCGCCGCCAACGACGCTTACCGCCGCATCATCCGGTACCCCAGGCACGAGCTGACGCGCCTGAGCCTGCTGGACGTCACCGCCGACGAGGACAGGGCGAAGACGCGACAGCTCGTCGACCTCGTGCTCAAGGGCGAGATCCCGTTCTACCGCTGGGAGAAGCGCTACGTCCGCAGGAACGACGCGCTCGTATGGGTCTCCGTCACCGGCTCGCTGCTCAGGGACGAGACGGGGCGGCCGTCGTTGTTCCTCGGCATGGTGGAGGACATCACGCAGCGCAAGCAGGCGGAGACGGCGCTGCGCGACAAGGACCTCGCCATCCGCAAGGCGTACTCCGATGTCATCGGCGCGGTCACGGGGGGCAAGCTCATCCTCATGACGCCCGACGAGCTGCACGAGGTCGTCGGCGAGATGGTCGGCCCGGAATGGCGAGCGACCGAGTACTCCCAGTTCTCGGTGATGCGACGCGAGCTCGCGGCGGTGCTGCTGTCACAGGGGCTGAGCGAGGACGAGACGAACTCCTACGTCCTGGCGGCGACCGAGGCGGTGACCAACGCCGTCAAGCACGGCGGGAGCGGCACGATGTGCGTCCGGCGCGCGGGCGAGAGCCTGCAGATCGAGGTGGCGGACCACGGACCCGGCATCGACTTCGAGGACCTGCCGAAGGCCACCCTCGTGTCCGGTTTCTCGACGAAGGCGACGCTCGGGATGGGATTCACGATCATGCTGGAGGTGTGCGACCGCCTCCTGCTCACGACGCAACCGGGCCTCACGATCCTCGTGCTCGAGAAGTCGTTGTAGGTGCGGCGGGCGCCGCAGCATACGGCCTCAGCGCTGCTGCGGCTGCGCCACGTTCACCTTGATCGAGCGGCCGTCGAGCTGCATGCCGTCGAGCGAGTCGATGGCGCGCTGCCCCTCCTCGTCGTTCGGCATCTCGACGAAGCCGAAGCCCTTGCTCCGACCGGTGTCGCGGTCGGTGATGACGACCGCGTCGCTCACCGTGCCGTACTCGCCGAAGGCGTCCTTGAGCTCATCCCCGGTAGTCGCGTACGCGAGATTCCCGACGTATATCCTCATGCTGGCTTCCGTCCTCTCTCCGGTCCGTATCCGGCATTTACCCGGAAAGGGCCGGGGTGGGACGGGCTGGGCCCCACTCCGCGCCTGATCGCATGGACCTGGACCTACTCGGACTCGCCTCGCGTCGCCATCCGGAAGACCGCGAAAGCAAACGACCCCCGTAGCCGGAGGCCGTCCTTCAGGCTGATGGTGCGGGCGAGAGGAGTTGAACCTCCACGGGGTTGCCCCCACATGGACCTGAACCATGCGCGTCTGCCATTCCGCCACGCCCGCGTGCGTGGTGTTGTGTAGGGTACCACAGGCGCCCAACAGGCGAAACGGGTGCTCGCGAGGATTCCCCGGCGCGTGTCCCCCCGGCCGCCGACCCCCGGCCCGGCTTCTCGCCTCTTTCGATTATTTTAAGTCATCCCTTGATTTTCTCAACATCCAGCCGTACCGTGCTTCCTAGAAGTGCAGGAGGAGGTGGACGCGATGGGCAACGAGTGGCACGAGTTGACCGATCTGACGGGCGAGCGCCCGTTCGTCGTGACGAGCGTCAGGCTCGACAGGAGCGGGGTGCGGATCGAGGGCGAGTTCGAGCTGCCGCCGCTGGCGCGGCTCCGGTACGAGGACCAGGTGTTCGTCAGCGAGTTCGTACGGAGCCACGGGTCGATCAAGGACATGGAGAAGGCGTTCGGGATCAGCTACCCGACGGTGAAGAACCGCCTGAACCGCATCGCAGCGCAGCTGCAGCTCGTGGAGGTCGAGGTCGAGGCGACGGCGCCGTCCGGGGACGACGTCCTTGGGATGCTCGAGCGCGGGGAGATCACGGCGGACGAGGCTGCCGAGAGGCTGCGGCGATGATCGCGCCTCCCCTCGTGCTGCGGCTTAGCGTCGAGTCGCCCGAGCGCCGGCGGGTCCGGCTGTGGCTGCCGCTGTTCCTGGTCTGGCTGCTGCTCCTGCCGCTGGGGCTTCTCGCGCTGGCGCTGGCGGCGATCGCCGACGCGGTGCTCCTGCTGGCCGGCGAGCGTTACCACCACTGCACCGTCCTGCTCTTCCGCTGCTTGCAGGTGCTCGCCGAGACGCGTGGCACGGTCGTGCGCGTGCGGGGCGAGCGGACGACCGTCGAGATGACGATCGCGTAGAGAGAAAGGTGACCTGAGATGAGTGAGGACCGCGCCCGCATACTGAACATGCTGGCGGGCGGCAAGATCTCGGCCGAGGAGGCCGAGCGCCTGCTCGACGCGCTGGACGCGCGCGGCGGCGATGCCGGCAAGGCGGCCGCCCAGCCGGCGATCAAGGGAGACCCCACGCCCCTGCTCAACGCGCTGCCGAAGTACCTGTACGTGAAGGTGGACAGCGAGAACGGCGACAAGGTCGACGTGAAGGTGCCGCTCGCGGTCGTGCGCTCGGGCCTGAAGCTGACGTCCCTCATCCCGCCCGAGGCGATGGACAAGATCAACCAGCAGATGAACGACACGGGCATCTCGATCGACTTCTCGAACCTGAAGCCCGACGACATCGACGAGCTCATCCAGTCGCTGCGCGAGATGGAGGTCAACGTCGACTCCAAGAACGGCGACAAGGTGCGCGTGTACTGCGAGTAGAGGCAGCGCTCAGCCTCCGCGGCGTGATCGCTTCAGCAGGTAGACCACCGCGACCGTCGCCACGGTCGAGACGACGGAGCCGATCCCGCCCCACACGCCGCCGAAGAACGTCCCGGTCCAGTATGTGAACCAGACGAAGAGCCCGAGGGGCACGACGACGATGAG
>JAJZPX010000230.1 GCA_021811025.1 Actinomycetes bacterium | reverse complement strand
CGACGCGGCGGCGCACGCGCGTGAGCGTGTGCGCCGCCGTCGCGAGCGAGCGGGCGAGCGCGTCCGGCGGCAGCGGGAGGTCCTCGGCCGCCTCGAGCGAGAGCACCTCGCGGCGGGGGCGCTCGCTGAGGTGAAGCGCCCAGCGTGCGGCAGTCAGCGTCTCCTCGGCCGAGGCGAGCTCGTCGAGCTCCGCGGACGCGAGCATGCCGAGGCGCACGAGCGGCGCGGCGTCGGTCGAGGGGACGCCGGCCAGGACGGCGGCGGTCCACGCGAGCTCGTCGAGGTCGCGTCGGCCTCCAGCGCCCTCCTTGAGGTCCGGCTCGAGCAGGTACGGCGAGCCGGGGCGCGGGCGCGACGCGAGCTCGCGCAGCAGGCGGCGGCCGAGGCGCCCCGCGCGCGACGCGACGTCGGTGAGAAGGCGCGCTCCGAGCGCCTCGTCTCCCGCGACGACGCGGCCGGTGAGCGACGCGGTGAGCGTCGCCGCGTCCGCGAGGCACGCCTTGACGTGCTCCTTGCGCGACCGCACCTGGTGCCCGACGGGGAGCCCCGAGTCCCACAGCGGGTAGAAGACGGCCTCCGCGAACGGCCGGATGCGGCCGCGCGGCGCGTCCGAGACGATGAGCAGGTCGAGGTCGGAGTTCGGGAGCAGCCTGCCCGCGCCGTACCCGCCGAGCGCGATCACCGCCCAGGCGCCGGGCGGGTCCGAGGCGGCCGACGCCAGCTTGCTCACCGCGTCGTCGGCGAGCGCCGCGAGCGCCCGGGCGGACGCGAGCGACGGCTCGGCCTCGGCCAGGAGAGAGCGCCTAGAAGCGAGCAGCCTGTCGATGACAGGCTGCCGGCGTGCCGGGGGTGTGCGGCTCCCGCTCACAACGCCTCAGGCCCGCGCTCCCCGGTCCGGATGCGCACCGCGCTCCCGCAGTCGTAGGTGAACACCTTGCCGTCGCCGATCTTGCCCGTGCGGGCGCTCATCACGATCGCATGCTCGACTTGCTCGGCCAGGTCGTCCTCGACGACGACCTCGATCTTCACCTTCGGCACGAAGTCGACGGTGTACTCGGCGCCGCGGTAGATCTCGGTGTGGCCCTTCTGGCGGCCGAACCCCTTGACCTCGTACGCGGTCAGCCCCTGGACGCCGACCCCCGCCAGCGCCTCCTTCACGTCCTCGAGCTTGTGCGGCTTGATGACGGCCTCGATCTTCTTCATCGCGTCTCCTCGCGCCCTCTAGGAAGCCCTGCCGAGAATGTAGCCCGTCTCGGCGTGCTCGGACAGGTCCAGGCCGAGCGTCTCGGCCTCGTCGTCCACCCGCAGTCCGACGACCGCGTCGATCACCTTGAGCAGCACGAACGTGACGCCGAAGCTGAACGCGATCGTCGCGACCACGCCGACGACCTGCGGGACGAGCAGCGCCGGGTTGCCGTGGAGGACGCCGTTGTTGCCGGCCGCGTTCACGGCCTTCCATGCGAAGACGCCGGTGAGGATGGCGCCGGTCGTGCCGCCGACGCCGTGGACGCCGACGACATCGAGCGCGTCGTCATACCCGAAGCGCCCCTTGAGCAGGATGCCGCCGTAGCACGCGGCGCCGACGATCAGCCCGATCGCGATGGCGGCGAGAGGCGTCACGTAGCCCGCGGCGGGCGTGATGCCGACGAGCCCGGCGACCGCGCCCGACGCCGCGCCGAGCGTGGTGGCCTTGCCGCGGTGCCACGACTCGAACAGCGTCCAGGAGAGCATGCCGGCCGCAGCCGAGAGGTTGGTGGCGAGGAACGCCGAGCCGGCGAGGCCGTTGGCGGCGTACGCGGAGCCCGCGTTGAAGCCGAACCAGCCGAACCACAGGATGCCCGTGCCCAGCAGCGTGAGCGTGAGGTTGTGCGGCTGCAGCTCGTGAGTGCCGTGGTCGCGACGGCGCCCGATCACCAGCACGCACGCGAGCGCCGCGGCCGCCGACGAGATGTGCACGACGGTGCCGCCGGCGAAGTCGAGCGCGCCCATCTTGCCGATCCAGCCGCCGCCCCACACCCAGTGGGCGAGAGGCGCGTACACGATGAGCAGCCAGCCCGCGAGCAGCAGCACCCACGCCTTGAACTTCATGCGCTCGGCGAACGCGCCGGTGATGAGCGCGGGCGTGATGACGGCGAACATGCCCTGATACGCCACGAAGACCGACTGCGGCACGGTCGGCGCCAGAGAGTGCGTGGTTCGGAGGACACCGTTCAGTCCCAGGTACTGCAGGCCGCCTATGAGGCCCGCCTTGTCGGGGCCGAACGCCAGCGTGTAGCCCACGAGCGCCCAGAGCACGCTCACGAGCCCCATCGCGAAGAAGCTTTGCATGATGGTGGCGAGCACGTTCTTGCTGCGAACCATCCCGCCGTAGAACATCGCGAGACCCGGCGTCATGAACAGCACGAGCGCCGCCGACACGAGCATCCACGCGGTGTCGCCGGTGTTGATCTGCATAGCGCCCCCTTCTCTCGGGTCGACCTCCGCGAGCAGCGTATGGGGCGTTTGTTTCGGCGCCGTTTCCCTCAGGTTGCGGAGGCGAGAAACCTGAGTCCCGTCGGAAACAGACTCGCCGCCCTCGGCGCGGTTCTTGCTCCCTGCGAGCGTTCGCGTCACGAACGGCGCGACGGGATGAGCTGCGAGCGCAGCGAGTCCGCTCGATCCCGTCGACGCCCGCGCGGCGAAGTCCGCGCGGGCGTATGATGGAGATTCGGGCCCGTGAGGGCCGCCAGGTAAGGAACCGGATTGTCTCTCGACCGCATATCCATTCGCGGAGCGCGCGAGCACAACCTCAAGGGCTTCGACCTCGAGATACCTCGCGACAAGCTCGTCGTCATCACCGGCCTGTCGGGCTCCGGCAAGTCGAGCCTCGCCTTCGACACCATCTACGCCGAGGGCCAGCGCCGCTACGTCGAGAGCCTGTCCGCGTACGCGCGGCAGTTCCTCGGGCAGATGGACAAGCCGGACGTCGACCACATCGAGGGCCTCAGCCCCGCGGTCTCGATCGACCAGAAGACGACATCGCGCAACCCGCGCTCGACCGTCGGCACCGTCACCGAGATCTACGACTACCTGCGCCTGCTGTTCGCGCGCGTCGGCATCCCGCACTGCCCGATCTGCGGGCGGGTGATCGAGCGGCAGACGCCGCAGCAGATCGTCGACCGCATCGCCGAGCTGCCGGCGGGCACCAAGTTCCAGGTGCTCGCGCCGGTCGTGCGCGGGCGCAAGGGCGAGTACGGGAAGCTGCTCGACGACCTGCGGCGCGAGGGCTTCACGCGGGTGCGCGTGGACGGCGAGGTGCGCGGGCTCGACGAGGACATCTCGCTCGACAAGAAGTACAAGCACGACGTCGACGTCGTGGTTGACCGCCTCGTCATGAAGGACGAGATCTCGCAGCGGCTCACGGACTCGGTCGAGATGGGCTTAAGGCTCGCGAACGGCATCGTGACGATCGCGGCGCTCGACGGCGAGGAGCTGCAGTTCAGCCAGGCGCTGGCGTGCCCGGTCCACGGCGTGTCGATGGACGAGCTGGCGCCGCGCGACTTCTCCTTCAACAACCCGTACGGCGCGTGCCCCGACTGCATGGGCATCGGCAGCAGGCTCGAGCCCGACCCGGACCTCATCGTGCCCGACAAGACGCTGTCGCTCGCCGAGGGCGCCGTCAAGCCGTTCGCGGGCGGGCAGGCGTACTACCCCCAGCTGCTCGCGGCGGTGGCGAAGCACCTCGGCTTCGGCATCGACACGCCGTACGAGGAGCTGCCGCGCGACGTGCAGGACGCGCTCATGAACGGGCTGGGCGACAAGCGCATCCGCATCGACTACACCACGCGCGACGGGCGCGAGACGTACTGGTACACGCGGTTCGAGGGCGCGCTGCCGGCGGTGAAGCGTCGCTACGAGGAGACCGAGAGCGAGCAGAGCAAGGAGAAGCTCGAGGAGTACATGGCGGTCATCCCGTGCAAGACGTGCCACGGGGCGCGCCTGAAGCCCGAGGTGCTCGCCGTGACGTTCGGCGGCCGCAACATCTACGAGGTCACGCAGATGGCGGCGAAGGACTCGCTCGAGTTCTTCGCGAACGTGGAGCTCACCGACCGCGAGCAGGCGATCGCCGGGCGGGTCATCAAGGAGATCCGCGAGCGGCTGCGGTTCCTCGTGGACGTCGGGCTGGACTACCTGACGCTCGAGCGAGCGACAGCGACGCTGTCGGGCGGCGAGGCGCAGCGCATCCGGCTCGCGACGCAGATCGGCTC
>JAJZPX010000229.1 GCA_021811025.1 Actinomycetes bacterium | reverse complement strand
GCTACCAGCGGGAATGCGAACACTACATCTGGATCGCCCGCTTCCTGGATCACCAGCATCCGCACCATCGCGAACCCGCCAGCCTCATACCAGCCCTAGGCCAGCCCCAGGCCAGCCCTAGGCCAGCCCTAGGCCAGCCCCAACCTAGCCCTAACCTAGCCCTAACCTTGCCCCAACCTAGCCCGACGGAGTCGGAGTCGGAGTCGGAGTCGGAGTCGGAGTCGGAGTCGGAGTCCCTTTCCGGTAACGGGTCTGATCCCATTCCGGTAACGGTGACGGTGACGGTACCGCGTCCTACCGACGCGGCGCTCCGTGACCGGCTCGTCTCGGAGTTGGGAGTCCCGCTACAGAGGGCTGCGCGCGAAATCCTCATGCACCTGTCGGCAGGATTCGACTCGACGACGATCGACGAGGCCATCACGCGGACTGCCGCTCGTGCGACCAGGAGCCCGCTCGGCTACCTGTCGCGAGTGCTGACGGACATGCGGGAGGAGTCGTCGTGACCTGCTCCGAGTGCAAGCGCTTCTCGGCGACTCCCATCCAGGACGGCTATCGCACGCCGCCCTACACCTGCCGCCGGTTCAAGATCGCCGCGAAGCCGCGCGGGAGTTCGTGCGCCGCGTTCGTCCCGCTCCCGCGGGTGAAGCTGCCGCGAAGCGAGCAGGGCGTGCTCGACCTCGGAGCATCGTGAGAAGCGCGGCCGCCGGGCCGCATGACTGGAGGGAGAGAGGGATGCAGGACGACCTCGAAAGCGCGTGGAGGGAGCGGGCCAAGCTCCGGGCCGAGGGCGACAAGCTCCGGGCCGAGTCGGTCCTCTGCTGTCGCGGCAACATCACGACGCGGTGGATATACCGCCCGCAGGCCGACGACTTCGCCTGCGAGCTGGAGACCGGCGAGGTCTTCGAGCCGATCACGCCCGAGGGTGGCGAGTAGCGATGCTCGCGATCACACAGGGAGTCCACGTTCGCTTCCGGCGGGCGGGCGGGTGCCGGTGGATGCGCGGCGTCGTGCGGCGCGTCCGCGAGCGCGGGATCGCCGATGTGCTCGGCGCGGACGGCAAGACGCGGACGGTGCGCGTCGAGCGTCTGGAGGTGGTCTGAGTGATCGTCAAGACGCTTGAGGTCCGCGACAGCATGACCTGCATCTCGGTCGTCGCCATCAAGCCCGGTCCGCGCAACGAGGCCGAGCGGCATCTATGGGCGCGGTGCGGATTCGGCACGGACGCCGCCGCGCAGTCGCGATACGTGCTCGTCGCCAAGCTCAGCGGCAATCGCGGCATGCTCACGTCCGATCCGTACGCTCAGCGCAGTACCGACCGCACGATGCGCGAGGCGCATCTCTACATCCGCGAGCACTTCGATGAGCTCGCGAACGGCGCGGTGGTGGACATCGAGTACATCCTCGGCGAGTCCGCGACACCCAAGCGGCCAGACGCGGAGTCGTGGGCGTGTGGTGCCGCGTGAACATCAGCGTGCTCTACCCAGGGAGGACGGCATGAGACTCGACCGATTGACGCTGGCGAACTTCAAGGGCGTCCGCGACTTCACACTCGCTGTCGGCGGCGAGAGCGTGAACGTCTACGGCGACAACGCCACCGGCAAGACGACGCTCTCGGACGCATTCCGCTGGCTGCTGTTCGACAAGGACAGCGCGGGCCGGAAGGGCTTCGACATCAAGACGCTGGACGAGTCGGGCGAGGCGCGGCACAACCTCGACCACGCCGTGGAGGGCACGATCGCGCTGGACGACGGCCGCGAGGTCACGCTGCGCAAGGTCTACCACGAGACGTGGACGCGGAAGCGCGGGAGCGCGACCGAGTCCTTCACCGGCCATACGACCGATCACTTCGTCGACGGCGTTCCGGCCACGCTCGGCGAGTACAAGGCGAAGGTCGCCGAGATCGCCGACGAGGACGCCTTCCGGCTGCTCACGAACCCCGGCCACTTCAACAGCCTGCACTGGCAGGAGCGCCGCCGCATCCTGCTCGACGTGTGCGGCGACGTCCCGGACGCGGAGGTGATCGCGTCGGACAAGAAGCTGGCGCGGCTGCCCGAGCTCCTGGGCGCGCGGACGATCGACGAGCAGAAGAAGGTCATGGCTGCCCGCCGGAGAAAGATCAACGAGGAGCTGGAGCGGATCCCGGTGCGGATCGACGAGGCCGAGCGCGCGATGCCGGAGCCGCCGGCGAAGCCGAAGCGCTCGGCCGACGAGGTCGAGGCCGAGATCGCGAAGCGCCGCGAGGAGGTCGCGCGCATCGAGGCCGGCGGCGAGGTCGCCGAGATCGTGAAGCGCAAGCGCGAGATCGAGGGCGAGATACTCGCACTCGACAACGAGGCCCGCGCTGCCGTCAACGCAGCTCGTGCCGATGCGGACAACGCAGCATCCGCACGTCGCGCCGCCGTGACCGCCGCCAAGGACGCCCTCGCCGCGCTCGTGGCAGACCGCGCCCGCGAGCAGCGGCAGCAGGAGGCGCTCGACGCCGAGGCCGCTCGGGTGAGCAAGGGGCTGGAGCAGCTCCGCGAGGAGTGGCACACGGTCGACTCGTGGGTCCTCGCCAAGCCGGACCTCGCCACCGTGTGCGCCGCGTGCGGGCAGGCGCTGCCCGCCGAGAGCGTCGCCGAGGCACTCGCGAAGGCCGAGGCCGACTTCAACCGCCGCAAGGCACAGGAGCTGGAGCGCATCGACGCCGAGGGCAAGACGCTCAAGGCCGGCGCCAGCAGCCTCGCCGAGCAGCAGGCCACGGTGACGCTGCGCATCACCGCCATCGACCAGCAGATCGCGACCGCCGAGATGGCCGTCGCCGCGGCGGAGGCAGCGGCCACAGCGCCGGGGCCCGAGCAGGCGGCGCCCGCGCCCGACCCGAGGCGCGCCGCGCTCGAACAGCAGGTCGCCGGGCTGGACGCCGAGATCGAGCGGCTGCGCGCCGACGCCGCGCCGCGGCTGACGGAGCTGCGCGCCGAGATCGACACGCTCTCGACGGAGAAGACCGCCGCCGAGGAGTACGAGGCGGACACGGCAGCGATCGCGAAGGGCAAGGCGCGCATCACAGAGCTCGCGTAGCAGGAGAAGGCGCTGGCGCAGGAGTTCGAGCAACTGGAGGCTGACCTCTTCCTCACCGAGGAGTTCACCCGCGCCAAGGTGTCGCTGCTCGAAGAGCACATCAACACCCGCTTCGCGCTGGCGCGCTTCAAGCTCTTCAGCCCGCTAGTCAATGGCGGCATCGAGGAGTGCTGCGAGACGCTGGTCGCGGGCGTGCCCTACTCCACAGCCCTGAACAACGGCGCTCGGATTGCGGTGGGACTGGACATCATCGCCACCCTGTCGGCGCACTACGGCGTCACCGCGCCGGTGTTCCTCGACAACGCGGAGGCGATCACCGATATCCCGGCCATCGACGCCCAGATCATCGCCCTGTACGTGTCCGAGCCGGACAAGCATCTCCGAGTCGAGAGGAAGGCGTGATGGCGCAGGCACAGAAGCAGGCGGAGGCGGGCGGCGCGCTCGCCACCATGAAGAACGAGACGATCGACCTCGTCGCGGCGAAAGTCCGCGAGTTCTCGACCCGCGGCGAGCTGAACTTCCCCGCGAACTACTCGCCGGAGAACGCGCTGAAGTCGGCGTGGCTCCAACTCCAGGAGACGAAGGACAAGAACGACCGGCCCGTCCTCGAGGTCTGCTCGCGCGCCTCTATCGCGAACGCGCTCCTCAACATGGTCGTCCTCGGTCTGAACCCCGCGAAGAAGCAGGGGTACTTCATCGCGTACGGCACGATCCTGACGTTCCAGCGGTCCTACTTCGGCTCGATGGCGCTCGCCGAGCGGCTCGACCCGAACGTCGAGGACATCTTCGCGCAGGCCATCTACGAGGGCGACGAGTTCGAGTACGAGATCCAGCGCGGGCGGAAGGTCGTCACGAAGCACGTCCAGCGCCTCGAGAACGTCGACAAGGCGCTAATCGCCGCCGCCTACTGCACGATCCTCTTCAAGGACGGTCACGAGGTCTCGACGATCATGACGCTCGACGAGATCAAGCAGGCGTGGAAGCAGTCGAAGCTCAACCCTGTCACCGGGGACGGGTCGATCAAGGCGGACTCGACGCACGGCAAGTTCACCGCCGAGATGGCGTGCAAGACCGTCGTCAACCGCGCCTGCAAGCCGATCATCAACGCCTCCGACGACTCGGACCTCATCATCCGCGCGTACAACGCGTGCGACCAGGACATCGTCGAGGCCGAGGTCGTCGAGGAGATTGAGATCAA
>JAJZPX010000228.1 GCA_021811025.1 Actinomycetes bacterium | reverse complement strand
GGACGAGGGGCCCAAGGTGCTCGAGTACAACGCGCGCTTCGGCGACCCCGAGACGCAGGTCATCATGCCGATGCTCGAGAGCGACCTGATGGACGTCCTGCTCGCGGTGGCGGACGGGAAGCTCGACGAGATCGAGCTGAAGTGGCGCGAAGGGGCGTGCGTGACCGTGGTGATGGCGTCGGCCGGCTATCCCGGCAGCTACCAGCGCGGCAAGGTGATCACGGGGGTCGAGGACGCCGAGGGGATAGAGGGTGTCACCGTCTATCACGCCGGCACGGCGATCGACGACGACGGACGTCTCGTCACCGACGGCGGGCGCGTGCTCAACGTGACGGCCGTCGACGACACGATCGAGCAGGCGCGCGAGCGCGCGTACGAGGCAGTGAGGCTGATCGACTTCGAGGGGATGCACTACCGGCACGACATCGCGATCCGAGCCGTCGCTTCGGGCCCGGTCGATTGGACGAAGCAGTAGCTTGCTTGCCGAACGCGCTCTGACTACCGTCATGCGGCGGCTCAACCGCCGCTATCTCACGTTGTCGCCGTTCGGGCAGGCCAGGCTCCCGGAGCCGCGCCCGGACAGGACGTACATGCTCTACGTCCACGTCCCCTTCTGCCAGCGGCTGTGCCCGTACTGCAGCTTCAACCGCTTTCCCTTCTCGCCCGAGCGCGGGACGCCCTACTTCGAGAGCCTGCGCCGCGAGATGCGGATGGTGGCGGAGCTGGGCTACGACTTCGACTCGATGTACGTGGGCGGCGGAACGCCGACGATCATGCTCGACGAGCTGTGCGAGACGATCGACCTCGCCCTGGAGCTGTTCCACGTTCGTGAGGTGTCGAGCGAGACGAACCCTAACCATCTGATCCCGCCGTACGTGAGGAAGCTCGCGCCGCGCGTCCATCGGTTCTCCGTCGGCGTGCAGAGCTTCGACGACGGGCTGCTCAAGCAGATGGACCGCTACGACAAGTACGGCTCGGGCGAGGAGATCCTCGCACGGCTGAAGGACGTGGCGGGGGCGTTCCATTCGCTCAACGTGGACATGATCTTCAACTTCCCCTCACAGACGAGCGAGATGCTCGAGCGGGACGTCGGGCTGCTCAAGGAGAGCGGCTGCAACCAGACGACGTTCTATCCGCTGATGGCCTCCCCCGCGGTGAACAGGCAGCTGGCGCGGACCGTCGGTCGGGTGGACTACACGCGAGAGGCGGACTTCTACGGCCTGCTCTCGCGCGGGCTCGCGGGCGCCTTCGAGAGCGCGAGCGCGTGGACGTTCTCGCGCGTGTCGGGCGGGATGATCGACGAGTACATCGTGGACTACGAGGAGTACGTCGGCATCGGCTCCGGCGCGTTCAGCTACCTCGACGGCGCCATCTACGTCAACACCTTCAGCCTGCGCGACTACGCCGCGCTTATCGCGAGGGATCGCATGTCGGCGACGACGTGGCGCGAGTTCGGGCCGAAAGAGAAGATGCGATACCGCTTCCTCATGCAGCTGTTCGGCCTGCGGCTCGACAAGCGCGGGTTCGAGCGGGACTTCGGAGTCACGATAGAGCGCGGCCTGCCGACAGAGATGCTGTTCATGCGGGCGAACGGCGCCTTCGCGACGGACACGCCCGAGGAGCTCACGCTCACCCAGCGCGGCCGCTACCTCATGTTGGCGCTGATGCGCGAGTTCTTCGTCGGCGTCAACAACGTGCGCGACCAGGCGAGGGCAGGCCTCTCGGCCGACGAGCGCGAGCTGTTGTTCGGCGAGGGATGCGCCCGCGCGGAGGCGGCCCCGGCGGTGGCGGCGGCGGAGACGGAGGCTGCCGAGGACCTGCCGCCGGCCGTGCGGTAGGGACGAGCGGCGGTCCCCGATCCCCGGTTATGTATAATCGAGCCTCACGCGGAGGAGGCTCGACATGCGCAAGACAACCATCCGTTCCGCGGACGCGGCCGACGACATGCGCCGCAACTACCGGCGCGAGGTTCGCCGCCACGAGCTGCACCGCAAGCGGATGACGTCGCGGATCATGCTCGCGGTGTGCGTGCTCGTCGTGGTCGGCGTGTTCTCGGCTCTCGCCGTGCACGTGCATGCGCAGCGCGCGCTGCCGAAGACGCGGTTCGAGGAAGCGGCGGCCGGGCAGGCGGCGCGGGCGAAGGCGCCCTCGGGGGCGAAGGCATCCGCGGGTGCGACGAAGACGGCGGAGACGGGCTCGCCCTCGCCGCCGCCGGCGACGACGACGACACCGGCAGCTAAGCCTCCGGCGAAGCCCGCCGCGAAGCCGCCCGTGGCCTCGAAGCCGCCCGCTCCCGCGAAGTCGCGCGTCACAGCCGCCGGCCTCGGCGCGGCGATCCGCACCGTTCGCATCGACGTCGCCTCGTCCGGCTTCGCCCCGGCCGAAGTGACCGTTGCCGCCGGCACCTCGATCGTGCTCGAGCTCGCCGCCGCCGGAAGCCCGTCCCTCGCGGGTTTCGAGATCCCGGCGCTCGGGATCGACTCGGACAACTCGGCCGGCCCGGTCACAGTGCACGTCGGCTCGCCCGCCCGGGGCAGCTATCGCTTCTCGTCGTACGACGGGAGCATCGAGGGCACCCTGACGGTCCGATAGTCGCGCCGGCCACTTCGGCCGACGCCCTTCCTGCTGTAGCATGAGGAGGGCATCGAACGGCGGAAGGAGGCGGGGATGGCCGAGGCGCCGCTTGTGGGCATCGTGATGGGCAGCAAGTCCGACATGCCGGTGATGGAGGAGTGCGCGCGGCAGCTCGAGGAGCTCGGGGTGCCGTACGAGACGGTCGTGGCGTCCGCGCACCGTCAGCCGGGCGTGGTGCACGAGTGGGCGGCGACCGCGGCCGAGCGGGGGCTCCGCGTCGTAGTGGCGGCCGCGGGGAAGGCCGCGCACCTCGCCGGCGTCGTCGCGGCGTACACGCCGCTGCCGGTGATCGCGGTGCCGATGAAGACCTCGGACCTCGGCGGGCTCGACTCGCTGCTGTCGATGGTGCAGATGCCGTCGGGCGTCCCCGTGGCTTGCGTGGCCATCAACGGCGCGAAGAACGCGGCTATCCTCGCGGCGCAGATCCTCGGGACCGGGGACGAGCGGTTCCGGAAGGCCGTCGAGGAGCTGAAGCGCCGCATGGCGGAGGCGTGACGCCAGGGGTTGCTGTTCGCGGTACGATATCGGTGTCACCTCGGGCGAGGGGTAAGGGGGACGCAGTGACTGACAGCGCCGGCAACGCGGACGCGGTCGCGGTCGACGCGGCGGTGGTCGACTCGCTGCCGAAGCAGCCGTCGGACGCTCGGCGGTTCCTCGGGGTGCTCGTGTTCGGCCTCGTCGCCATCGTGTGGTACGCGCTGATCCGCATGGCGGTCCTCGCCCTGTTCGCGCTCGCGTGGCAAGTCATGCCGAGGACCCAGACCGGTGCGGCGCTGTGGATGCTCTTCGTCCAGCCGATCGGGCTCGCTCTGGGCGCGTACCTCACGCTGCTCACGAACGTCCGCAACCGGCCGTTCCACACGGTGCTCACCGTCGTCGTGTTCGCATCCGTGCTGGTCGGCCACATCAGCTGGCCCGTCGGGAACCCGTTCATCCCGCACGCGCAGGACGGCCTGCGGATCACCGCGTACGTCGTGCAGGGGCTGTTCGTGGGGATCGGCGCCGCGGTAGGCTTTTGGCGCACCAAGCCGAAGGAGCTGAAGGTGCCGAGGATGCTGCTGCCGCCGAAGGCGCGCAAGCCCGCCTGAGCGGGCGGCAGGCGTTCGAGCAGGGGAGCGGAACTTGAACGACGGCATCAGGGACATTGAGGGACGCCCGAGGAGGGACGACGCGCAGACCGCGCGCCGTCTCGGCTTCGGCATCCTGATCGTCGTTGTCGCCGCGCTCCTGCTGTGGTTCCTATGGCCGCGCTCCGCGTCCGTGCCGAGCCTCGTCGGCATGGACGAGGAGCATGCTCGCGCTGCGATCGAGCAGGCAGGGCTCAAGGTCGGCACGGTGGCGACGCGCACGATCGACGCGACCGAGGCCGGCCGCGTGGTCGACCAGCTCCCGCCCGCGGGCGCGCGCATCGCCGCGGGCGGCGCGATCGACTACACCATCGCGGAGCCCAGCGGCGCGGCGACGTCGGCGGCCGGCCCGGGCATCGGCCCGACGTCCGAGGCCAGCGTCTACGTTCCGGAAGTCGTCGGCGACAGCGAGGCGGAGGCGAAGGCCGCTCTCGCGTCGGCCGGCCTCGCGTCGGCGGTCGGCCACTCGCCGTCGGGAATGGCCGTCGGGCAGGTCATCCAT
>JAJZPX010000227.1 GCA_021811025.1 Actinomycetes bacterium | reverse complement strand
CGCCGGCTCGGACCGCCACGCCACCGCCGCCGCGGTGAGCGCCGCGGCGTTCCCGCACGGCGCGCCGGCCGTCGTCGTCGCCTCGGGCGAGGGCTTCCCCGACGCGCTTTCCGCCAGCGTGCTCGCCGCGAGACTCGGCGGCCCGCTGCTGCTCGCGAAGGCCGGCTCGCTGCCGCAGCCGACCGCGGACGAGATCGCGCGCCTCAAGCCCTCGCGCGTCGTGATCGTGGGCGGCACGCCGTCGGTCTCCGACTCCGTCCGCGCCGCTCTCGCGCGCCTCGTCCCCTCCGTCACGCGGATAGCCGGAAGCGACCGCTACGCGACCTCGGAGCAGGTCGCGCTGAGGGTGCAGTCGCTCGAGGGCGGGTCGGTGCCGTCGGCCACCGTCGTCGTGGCGTCGGGCGAGAAGTTCCCGGACGCGCTCGCGGCCTCGCCGATGGCGGCCGCCGCGGGCTGGCCGATACTGCTGACGAAGACCGCGTCGCTGCCGTCGCCCACCGCCCGTGCGCTCGGGGAGGTGCACGCGCGCCGCGCTCTCGTCGTCGGAGGCGAGCCCACGGTCTCCTCGGCCGTCGCCGCGGCGCTCCCCTCGCCCGTGCGCGTCGCGGGCAAAGACCGATTCGCGACCTCCCGCGCCGTCGCCGATTGGGCCGCGAACGCGGGGGTGCTCGGCCGAGGCGACCTCGGCGTGGCTACGGGGCTCTCGTTCCCGGACGCGCTCTCAGGGGGCGTGCTGATGGCGGGCCTGCGAGGAGCGATGGTGCTGAGCGGGGGCTCGAGCGCCGACTTCGACGCGTGGCTGCGCGGCGTCGGCGACACGTGCGGCCGCCTCGACGTGTTCGGAGGCGACGCCAGCGTCCCCGCGCCGCTCGCCGCGCGCGTGCTCACCGCCCTGCGATCGCCCTAGGCGCCGCGCCGCGGTCTCTCGACGGCGGGCGTGGCGGCAAGCGGCAGGCGGACGGTGAAAACGCTGCCGACGCCGGGCGTCGAGGAGACGCTCGCATGGCCCCCGTGCTGCTCGACGATCTCCTTGACCACGGCCAGCCCGACGCCCAGCCCGCCCGTGGCGCGCGAGCGCGCCTGATCGGCGCGCCAGAAGCGGACGAACACCCTGCCGATGTCGTCCGGATCGATCCCGATCCCGGTGTCCTCGACCATCACGACCGCCTCGTCGCCCTCGCGCCGCAGCCTGGCGGTCACCTCGCCGCCCGCCTGCGTGTATCGCGCGGCGTTGCCCAGCAGGTTGCCGAACGCCTGCGTGAGGCGGTCGGCGTCGCCCAGCACCGTCATGCCCTCCTCGACGGACTCCGCAAGCGTCAGCCCGGCGGACTCGAGCAGCGCGCGGTGCGTCCCGAGCGCGGCGAGCAGCGGCTGCGCGGGGTCGAGCGGGTCGCTCGCCAGGCGGACGGCGCGGCGCTCGAGGCGCGAGAGCTCGAGGATGCTGTCGGCGAGTCGCGCGAGGCGCACGGTCTCGTCGCGCACCGTCTGCAGCCGCTCCTCGTCGGCCGGCAGGACGCCGTCCTGCATCGCCTCGACGGTCGCCTGGATCGCCATCAGCGGCGTCCGCAGCTCGTGGGCCACGTCAGCCGTGAGGCGCCGCTCGAACTCGCGGTCGGCCTCTATCGAGTCGGCCATCGCGTCGAGCGTTCGGCCGAGGACGCCGACGGGGTCCTCGCCCGACATCCTGGTGCGCGCGTCGATCTTGCCCGCTCGCAGCGCCGCGGCCGTGGCGGTCACCTGGTTGATCGGCCGAACGATGATCCGCGCGTAGAGCACGCCGGCGGCGCTCGCGAGCGCCACGGCGATGACGGCCGCGAGCATCAGCCCGCTCATCGAAGCCGACCGGAACGCGATGTCGCGCGAGGTGAGCAGGCCGCCCGGGGACTGCGACCACACCT
Source organism: Actinomycetes bacterium (assembly GCA_021811025.1). Classification (GTDB taxonomy): domain Bacteria; phylum Actinomycetota; class Coriobacteriia; order Anaerosomatales; family JAJZPX01; genus JAJZPX01. Next base: position 2,407 of record JAJZPX010000227.1, on the reverse strand, counting down.
TCACCGTCCCCACCGTGTGGCCGATGACGACCACGGGCGCCTCGGCCGCTATCGCGTTTCGCGGAGGCGAGTCGAGCGCGGTGGACGTGGGGAGAACCTGCTGCAGTGCGTCGGCGTTGTCGGCGAGCAGCGCGCCCGAGGTGCTGAGCAGCTGGACGCGCAGTCCCTCCGAGTTGCCGGGCGGCGACGGGAGGACGACGGGGCTGGGCCACCCCATGTAGTGCGCGTACACCTCGCCGTAGAACAGCGACCAGCCCTCGGCCGTGTCCTGGGTGCGCTGCCGCAGGTAGCTCTCGAACTGCCGCTGCCAGAACGCCGACAGCATCGCGCCCGCCACGACGGCCGTCGCCACCGCGACGAGCGCGAACGCGACGCCGAGCTGCCAGCCGAGACCTCGCCGTGCCACCTCAGGCGGCCTCCGAAGCGTCGAACCGGTACCCGCTGCCGAAGACGGTGCGGATGAAGCGGGGGTCCCGAGGGTCGTCGCGCAGCTTCGCGCGCAGGTTCTTCACGTGGCTGTCGATCGCGCGCTCGTAACCCTCGAAATCGTAGCCGAGCACCTTTTCCACGAGCTCCATGCGCGAGTACACGCGCCCGGGGTAGCGCGCGAGCGTCACCAGCAGCTTGAACTCGCTCGCGGTCAGCTCGACCTCCTCGCCCGAGAGGTACACGCGATGGCCGGCGAGGTCGATGTCGAGCTCGCCGAACGTCATCCGGTCGCGCTGCGGCTGCGCGTCCGAGTGCGCGCGGCGCATGAGCGCGCGGACGCGCGCTACGAGCTCGCGCGGGGAGAACGGCTTGACGAGGTAGTCGTCCGCGCCCATCTCGAGGCCGGCGACTCGCTCCTCCTCGGCGCCCTTCGCCGTGAGCATGATGATCGGAACGTCGGACGAGTCCCGCAGGTGGCGGGCCACATCCTCGCCGGAGAGCTTCGGCAGCATGAGGTCGAGCACGACGAGGTCGAAGGCGTGCTTCTCGGCCGCGTCGAGCGCCGCCTCGCCGTCGCCGACTGGCGTCACCCAGAAGCCCTCGCGCTCCAGGTACGCCTCGATCGCGTCGCGTATCGCCCTCTCGTCCTCCACCAGCAGCACTCGGCGTGCTTCGCTCATTCGTCGCTCACCTCCGCCCGCGCACCTCGCCTGACCCCCCACTGACGAGTCTACTCGGCGTTGTGGAGGATCCCGGTGATTGATGTGGAGAACTCGTGCAGGTATCAGGCCAACGGGAGCTCGACCACGAACGTCGACCCTTCGCCCGGCTCGCTCTGAACGCTGATGCGCCCCCCGTGCGCTTCGACCACCTGGCTCGCGACGTACAGGCCGAGGCCGAGGCCCGGGAACTCGCGCGTCGACGACATGTCCGCCTGCGTGAAGCGCTCGAAGACGTGCGGCAGCTCCCCGGGAGCGATGCCGGCCCCTTCGTCCGACACCGCGATCCGCAGCCGGTCACCTTCGCGCCGCGCGGTCACCGTCACCCGTCCGCCGTGCGGCGAGTACTTGAAGGCGTTCGTCGCGAGCTCCCCGATCGCACGGCCGAGGCGATCGCGGTCGACGCGCACGCCGGGGAGCCCCGGCTCGACGTCCAGCGCGAGCTCGATCCCATCGGGGGGCGTCGTTGCGGCGACGACGTCCTCGAGGAGTCGTCCGACGTCGGTGCCGACGCGGCTGATCGCCGTGGCTCCCGCCTGGATGCTCGCGGCCTCGAGCAGCCGCTCCACCAGCCCGTCGAGCTCGACGGCCTTCGCGCGAATGCGCGCGGCCATCTCGCCGCACTTCGAATGGTCGCGCTCGCCCGAGCACATCAGGTCGCTGTAGCCGAGGATGGCGGTCAGCGGCGTGCGCAGCTCGTGGCTGACGGCCGAGACGAAGTCCGACTTGAGCCGCTCCACGCGCCGGCGCTCGCTGATGTCCTCGAATATCCCGATGTAGTCGCGGCCCGAGCCCCGTTCGCCCGCGATCGCGCTGGTGAACAGCGCGACGTCGACTTCCCCGCCGTCCTTCGTCCGGCGCCGCGTCTCGTACCCGGTCACCCTCTCGCCGGCGCGGGTCGCGTCGAGCAGCCGCAGCTGCTCCGGCATCGCCTCCTCCGGCACCGCCGGATTCGGCCGTCCGAGCACCTCGTCGGCGCTCCAGCCGAAGAGGCGCTCGGCGGCGGCGTTCCAGATCGTGACGCAGCGATCGTCGTCGAGCCCGACCATCGCCAGCGGCGAGCTCGCGATGACGGCGTCGAGCGCGGACACGGCCGCGCGAAGCGCGTCCTGCGCGCGTTCCCGCTCCTCGATGTCGGCGTGGAGCCGCTCGACGAGCGCGTCCTTCACGCCGATCTCCTCGGACAGCAACGACATCGCGTTGCGCAGCTCCACGTTCGCCTCGTCGAGCTCGCGCACCTCGACCACGGGCTTTCGCAC
>JAJZPX010000226.1 GCA_021811025.1 Actinomycetes bacterium | reverse complement strand
TTGACACGACGACGTTCTTCGGCTTGGACGAAGCCACGACTTCCGTCTGCACGACCAGTCCCTTGGCCTGCAGCTGCTCCCTCGCCGTCTGCAACGGCAGGCCCGTGACCTCGGGCATCGGGAACGATTCGGATCCGGCCGAGACCACGACGGTGATCGGAGTGCCGCGCGGGACGCGGACGCCCGGCGAAGGCATCTGGTCGATCACGCCGTCGACGGGGATGCTCGGCGAGAAGCGCCGGTCGCCTCGCTGCAGCAGCAGCCCCTGCTCGGCCAGCCGGCTGCGCGCCACCGCCACGTCGAGGTTCGCCACGTTCGGCACGGGGACGAGCGCCGTCTGCCTCGCCCAGACGGCGTACGCGATGAGGCCGATGCCGACGACGAGCACCGAGGCGGGCGCAACGATCGCCCACAGCGGGATCAGGCGCGGTCTGCGGCGGGGAGTGGGGGCTTCCATGGCCTCAGTATAGTAGCAGGTTGCGTGCCTGGAGCGACCCGGTGTATCCTCCTTCGACGTTCGGCAAGAGACCCCGCAGGAGGCTTCGCGATGCCCGCGTACGATTTCCGGTGCAAGACATGCCGTCATACCTTCGAGGTCGTTCGCGCGCCGGGTGACACCGCTCCTCCCGAGTGCCCCGAGTGCGGCGGCGAGACCAGGCGCGTGTTCACGCCCGTCGGCGTCCACTTCAAGGGAGCCGGCTTCTACAACACGGACTCCAAGGGCACCAAGTCCGCGCAGGCCTCGAAACCCGAGGCCAAGCCGGAGAGCGCCCCCTCCTGCCCAGCGGCCGATTCCGGCGGCTGCTCCGGCTGCGCAGCTGCCGCGGGAGAGTAGCCCTCGCAGCGGGTCGGGGCGCCCATCGGATGGTGAGCGTCGCTCGAGGGCCTTTGCCGGGCACCGCAAGGGAGGCCCCCGCAGAAACGATGAAGCCGCCGTGCGAGGCGGCTTCATCGTTCGAGGACTCCGACCGAAGGTGCGCGGCAAGGCCCTCGAGCGCCCCGCGCTACTCCATCCGCACCCAGAACTTCTCGGTCCCGGTCCGATACACGGTCTCGATGAACCGCACGGTGCCGGTCTTGCCGTCCATCGCAACGGAGTGCGTGCGCGCTCCCTTGCCGAAGTACCGCACGCCGTGCAGCATCTCGCCGTCGGTGACGCCGGTGGCGATGAACGCCGCCTCGTCCGTGTTCACGAGGCAATCCATGTCCAGCACGCCGTCGATGTCGCAGCCGCTCATCTGCTCGGCGCGCCGCCGCTCGTCGTCGTTGCGGAACGCGAAGCGCCCCATGAACTGTCCGCCGATGCACTTCATCGCCGCGCACGCGAGCACGCCCTCGGGCGCCCCGCCGATCCCCATGTAGAGGTGGATACCGGTGCCCTCGATCGCCGTCGCGACGGCGCCAAAGACGTCCCCGTCGGAGATCAGGCGGATGCGGGCGCCGGTCTCGCGCACCTCGCGGATCATGTCCTCATGCCGGTCGCGGTCCAGGATGCACACAACGAGATCCTCGACGGGTCGATCGAGCGCCTTCGCGACGCAGCGGCAGTTCTCCGCCGGCGAGGCGTCCACGTGGATGCACCCCGCCGCGAGCGGCCCCGTCGCGACCTTCATCATGTACGTGTCGGGCGCGTGCAGCAGCGTGTCCTTGGGCCCGAAGGCCATGACCGCGAGCGAGTTGGGCTGGCCGTAGGCGGTGAGGTTCGTGCCCTCGAGGGGGTCGACGGCGATGTCGATCGGCTCGCCCCCGTCCACGCCCACCCGCTCGCCGATGTAGAGCATGGGCGCCTCGTCGCGCTCCCCCTCGCCGATCACGATCGTGCCGTCGATGTCGAGCTTGCCGAGCTGCTCGCGCATCGCCGCCACCGCAGCCTGGTCCGCGTCGTTCTTCGCGCCCTTCCCCATCCAGCGCCCGGCGGCCAGCGCAGCCGCCTCGGTGACCTCGAGCATCTCGACGATACGGGTCGTTCGCATACCGCTCCTCCTCGTGCGCTCGCGCCCTCCCGGACGCGTCGTGGCGGCCGAGGCGGAGAGCCGCCCCGGCGTCGCGCTACTCCCCTATTCCGCCTGCCGAGCCAGGACGGCGACGAAATGCCCGTCCGGGCCGTCCACGGCAGGCATCGACTGAAAGAATCCCTCCTGCGTGACGAACTCCCCCCACACCGCCGGCACGATCCCGGCGACGCTCCGGATGCGGAACGCCTTCCCCCCGCCCGCGGCCAGGAAGGACTCCACGATTGCGTCGTTCTCTTCCCGCAGGATGCTGCAGGTCGAGTACACCACAACCCCGCCCGGCCGGACAACCCGGGCGGCGCCGTGCAGCATCGCCGTCTGAAGAGCGGTCAGGCGGGCGACGTCGGCCGCGCGCACCCGCCAGCGCTTCTCGGGATGGCGCCTGAGCGCGCCGAGGCCGGAGCACGGCGCGTCGACGAGGACCGCGTCCGCCGCGCCCCCCGGGAGCGCGGCCGAGAGGGACCGCTCGTCGATGGCGTCGGCGGTGACAGGCGTGACCCCGGGCACGCCGAGGCGGGCCATGCGCGCCGACACCAGCTCGCTCTTGAACGCATGGACGTCCGCGGCGACGACGCTCGCGGGTCCGCCCGCCTCAACGGCCAGCGCTTGGATCTCGGCCGTCTTGGTGCCTCTGCCCGCCGCCGCGTCGAGGATGACCGACGCAGGGCGCGGCGCCAGCGCGAGCGCCGCGAGCTGCGCCGCCGCGTCGGTGACGAGCACGAGGCCGGACGCGACGGCTTCGCCGCGCACCGCGGCGGCCGGGCGCAGCGCCCGAACCGAGCCGGGCAGCGGCCCGAGCACGGGCTTGGCGCCGTCGGCGGCCAGCCGGGAGAGCGCCACGTCGAGCGTCCCCGCGAACGGGTTGTGCCACAGGAAGAGCGGCGCGGGCTCGTTGTCAGCCTCGAGAACGACGCGCGCGGCCGCAGCGCCGCGCTGAGCGACGAGGCGCTCCACGAGCCACGCCGGGTGAGCGGTGGCGCGCGCGAGCGCCTCGATGTCGGCGTCCGGATCTCCCCACGGGAACGCGGGCGCGGCTTCCGCGAGCCTCCGCAGGACCGCGTTGGCTAGCCCCGCGGCCTGCGGGCGCAGCCTGCGCACGGCTTCGACACCCTGGTGGACCGCCGCCCGAGCGGGGGTGCGGGCGAACAGCAGCTCGTACGCGGCGACACGCAGCGCGTCCCGGACCTGCGGCTCGAGGTCGGAAGGCCTCGCGACGAAGCGGTCGAGCGCCTCGTCGAGCGTGCCCGCGGCCGAGAGCGTGCCCCGGGCGAGGCGCGTGGCCAGGGCGGCGTCCGCGGGCGACAGGGCAGTGCCTGCGAGGACCTGGTCGAGCACCTCGGGCGAGTATGCGTTCCGCTCGCGTACGCGGCGGACCACCTCGAACGCCGCTCTTCGCGCGGGGCTAACGGGCACCGCAGGCTCCCCACGTGGCGTCGGCGGGGAGGCGCGCACCGCGAGCGTACGCGGCGCCGTCCATCGGGGCCCGGCCCTGCGGCGTCAGCTTCGTGACCTCCAGCGCGCCGTCGGAGAAGCCGAGGACGAGGGCCTTCGGATGCGCGAGCACCGCTCCCGGGGCGACCGGCTCCAGCGAGAGCGAGGCGTCCGAGACGGAGACGTCGACAGAGCCGACGCAGGCGCGCGAGGGGGCCTGTCTGCCCGACGCGCGGATGCGCCGGTAGGCCTCGATCACGGTCAGCTCCTGGCAAAGCGCCACGTCGGCCGAGGTCACCTTGGCGGCGTACGTCACCGCCGACTCGTCTTGCTCCGTCCAGACCGCCGCATCCGACGCGATGAGGTCGAGCGCGTCGAGGAGCGCGGCGGCGCCGACCCCTGCGAGCTCTGCGGTGAGGCTCGCAGCGTTGTGGTCGTCGATCTCCACGGTCCGTTGCAGGCAGAACGGCCCGGCGTCCAGGCCCTCGGTGACGCGCATAAGGGTCACCCCGGTGGTCTCGTCCCCCGCGAGAATCGCGCGCTGCACGGGAGCGGCTCCCCGCCATCGCGGAAGCAGCGACGCGTGCACGTTGACGGTAGCGAGCCGCGGGAGGGCGAGGACGTCGGGCGGGAGTATCACGCCGAACGCGACGACCGCCATGACGTCGGGCTCAAGCCGTCGCAGGTCCGCGACCGCGGCGGCGCTCGAGAGGGTCGCCGGCTGATGCACGGGAAGCCCGCGCTCGAGCGCGGCGAGCTTGACGGCGGAAGGGCGCGGCTCGCGGCCCCTGCCGGCGGGCTTGTCCGGACGGGTGTAGACGGCGGCCACCTCGTGCCGCGCGGCGAGCGCCGCCAGCGACGGGACGGCGAA
>JAJZPX010000225.1 GCA_021811025.1 Actinomycetes bacterium | reverse complement strand
GCGTCCTCGGCCTCGCCGACTGGGTCGGGTTCGACGCGAAGGCCCCCTTCGACCGATACGAGACCGTGACGCGCGTGAACGGGTCGGGTGCCGGCGCGCTCGAGAGCCTGCGCCGGACGCTGGCGAGCGGTGCGGAGGTCGAGGTGCGCACGACGATCCATCCGGACCTCCTCCCGCTCCCTGAGCTCGCACGGCTCGGAGTGCAGCTGAAGGAGGAGGGCGTCGGCCGCTGGGTCCTGCAGCGATACCGCTCGGTCGGCGTCCGGCGTCCGCTGCGAGAGGCCGCACTCCCCGACGAAGCGATCCTGCCGGCTCTGGCCGAGGGACCAGCGATCATCCGGTTCCGGTGACGGGGACGCCGCCCGTCGTCACGCCGGGTGCCGCACGCGGGGCAGGCGCGCATCGAGACCGGCTGTTCCAGTCCGCTCGCCTCGTATCACCGAACGCGCCGCGGTCAGCCGTGGACGTGCTCGTGTCCGTGGCCGCTGTGGTCGTGCCCGTGCATGTGGGTCACGCCGCCGTGCCTGTGCGCGTGCTCGTGGATGAGGTTGACGCGCAGGAGCAGGTCGCGCATCGCGAGCACCTCGGCCGGCGTCCCGTCCGCGACCACCCTGTGGTCCTCGGACAGCACGACCATCCTGTCGGCGATCTCCTCGGCCACCGACAGGTCGTGGGTGGCGATCACCACCGTGTTGCCGAGGCGCTTCCACTCGTCGAGCACTTCGAGAAGCCACACCTGGCTGCGGGGGTCGAGCGCGTTGGTCGGCTCGTCGAGCAGGAGCACGTGAGGCTGCATCGTGAGCACCGCGCCGATCGACACCCGCTTCTTCTCGCCGCCGGACAGCGTGTACGGCGGGCGGTCGAGGAGATGCTCGATGCGCAGGTTGCGCGCGACGTCGTCGACGCGCCGCCGCACCTCCTCCTCGGGAAGCCCCAGCTGGAGCGGCCCGAAGGCCAGCTCCTCGAACGCGTCGGAGCAGAACAGCTGCACGTCGGCGTCCTGGAACACGAAGCCGACCCGGCTGCGGAACTCCCGGCGGAATCCCGGGTCCTCGAACGCGTCCTCCGTCAGGTCCGCGCCGAAGGCGGCGATCGTCCCGGCCGAGGGGAACAGGAGCCCGTCGAGCATCTTCAGCAGCGTCGATTTCCCGCTCCCGTTGGCCCCCGCGATCACGACGTGCTCGCCGCAGCCGATCGCGAGGTCGATGCCGTCCAGCGAGGGAAAGCCGCGGCGGTACTCCTGGCGGACCCCGGCGAGCACGAAGTCGGGGGTGCGGCACGCGTTCGGCTCGGCCGCGGTCATCGCAGCATCGCCCGATCGATGCCGAGGAGCGCCGCTGCCGTCGCTGCTGCGGCGGCGAGGTAGGCCCAGTCCCGCCGGCCTCCCTGCACGCGGGCGACCAGGCACATCGAACCGGAGAAGCCTCGGGCGAGCATGGCGTCGTAGACGTCGTCCGCGGTCTTGATCGACTTTCGCACGACGAACGCCATGCGTCCGGTGACCCAGTCGCGATTCTCGGCGACGCTGCCCTCGGCGATCGTGCGGCTCTCCCGTGCGAGGTGGATCTGCTGTGTGGTCCGCATCAGCGACACGATCTGCTTCTGCGTCATCGCGAGCGTGGCGACGATCACGTCGGGCACCTTCAGCCTCGTCAGCGCGCCGAGGAGGTCGCTCCAGCGCATCGTCCACACGATCAGCAGCGCCGTCCCGGCGCTCGCCACTACGCGGAGCACGAGCGTCACGGCGCCGAGCACGCCCGGTGTCGAGAGCGAGAGCGCGCCGAGCGGCACGAGCACGGGGCCCGGCGTGACCAGCCGGGTCGCCGCCGGCACCGCGAGCAGCACCGCGAGCAGGCCCGCCGACCCCCACACCTTCCGCGCGAACGACAGCGGACTCACGGCCGAGGCCGCGGCGAGAGCGAGCGCGATCGCGAACATCGCGGCAAGAAGCCACGGCGAGCGAAGGAGGCTCGCGGTGACCGAGAAGAGCAGGATCGCGAGCAGCTTCGCCCGCGGGTCGATCCGCTGCAGGAGGCCGTCGGCCGTCGCGAGGTCCTCGTTCTCGAGTACCTCGGAGACGTGGCGCCCCACGCTCTCGGCGGTTCGCCGGGCGAGCGAGGGCCGGAGTCTCCCTCCTCCGAGGTCCGCGGGACGGATGTCGCGCTCGCACATCGGCGCTACGCCGCCGCCGCGCTCGACTCGTCGTCGTTCTCGCGTTTCGCGACGAGCGCCGCCACTCCCCACGTGACGCCGACGACGATCACGGAGCCTACGATCGCCGCGACCAGGTAGCCCAGAAGCGGGTTCTTGACGAACGCCGGCGCGTAGTCCGGGATCGCCGCCGTCCACAGGCCGCCGACCTTCGCGAGACCCTCGGGCACGAAGCCCAGCCGCGCCTTCATCTCCTCGGCGCCCCACTCTCCCCATGCGGTGCCCGGAGCGAGCACCCCGATCGGCGTGAGCAGCACGAGCCCCGCGAACGCGGCCCACAGCCACCGCAGCGGTCTGGCCGCCGGCTTCATCTCGAGCAGCGCGGAGTCCGAGCGGCCGAGCGCGGCGACCACTCCCATAGTGGCGAGTGCCTCGACCCAGCCGAAGAACAGCAGGTGCTCGACCGCCATGGCGGGCACCGCGACGCTGAGCGGGTACGGCGCGTAGAGCGGCTGGCCGGCGGCCGTGTGCGCCAGCAGTGGCTGGAGGCCGAACTCCACCCCGGCGAATATGGCCGCGACCACGATGGAGACGTACGCCGCGATCCCCGACGAGATCACCCTGCGGCGCAGCCCGTCTGTGTTGCCCGCGATGAGGCGGTAGACGTAGTAGCCCACGAACGGCATGACGACGGCCATGTTGAAGCAGTTCGCGCCGATCGCCGTGATCCCGCCGTCCCCGAACAGCAGTGCCTGCACGACCAGCGCGATGGAGACCGACAGCACGGCGGCCCAGGGTCCCAGCAGGATCGCGATGAGCGTGGCGCCGACGGCGTGGCCGGTGGACCCCCCGATGACGGGGACGTTGAACATCATGATGACGAACGAGAACGCCGCGCCGAGCGCCATCAGCGGTACTTGCCGCGCCTTCAGCGTGCTCTTCACCTTCGCCGCGGCGATGGCCCAAACCGGCACGATCGCGGCGTCGAGGACCACGTACGTCTGCGGTCCGAGGTACCCGTCCGGAATGTGCATGACTTCCTCCCCTGTCTCCTAGAGCTTCTGGCCGGTCGTTGTCGTCACGAGCTTGCCGTGCTTGACGCCCTTCGTCCCGAGCAGCGTGTCGGCGATCGTGCGGACATCGCCGCTCGCGCCTCGGACGACCAGCACCTCGAGGCAGTTGTGTGCGTCGAGGTGCACGTGCATCGAAGAGACGATCTTGTCGTGATGCGCGTGCTGCAGCGCGTCGAGCTTGTCTGAGAGGTCGGACACCCCGTGGTTGAACACCATCGTTACGGTGCCCACGCACTCCTCGGCGGCCTGCTCCCACTCGGCCTCCACCAGCGCGTCGCGCACGAGGTCGCGGACCGCCTCCGAGCGGTTGGCCGCGACTCCCCGGCGCTCAACGAGCGCGTCGAACCTCCCGAGGAGGTCCTCGTCCATCGCGATCCCGAAACGCACCAGCCGGCCCATGCGCGACCCCTCCCGCACTCGTAGCACGATTGCGCGAAGTGTGTCACTAGCGGGAGCGTGCAGTCAAGAGGAAATGCGAGATACTCGCGCCGCGAAGGCGAAGCCGCCGAGTGGAGCACTACCCGGGCGGCCTCGAGCGAGGCGCTTCCGGCACCCCATCGTGATCCACGTCATTGACGGGTCGCGCCTCTTGGAAGACGCTTCCATCTAGGGGATTCCGGGGGAATGCACAGGTCAGCATGTTACGACGCGCTGGGCCGCTTGAGCGCTGTTCTCGACGCGGCGAGCGAGACGACGATCGCGGTCTATGCCTACGACTTCCTCAACCGTCGCACGTTCGCGACGGATGCCTCCGGCACCGTCTACTTCCACTACGACGGGGCGAGCGCGAACGTCATCGCTGAGACCGACGGCGCCGGCGCTACCATCGCCAGCTACGCCTACGACGCGCAAGGCCGCATCCACTCGATGAGCCGGGCCGGCGCCACCTACTACTACCACACGAACGGGCACGGCGATGTGGTGGCGGTGACGAACGCGGCGGGCGAGGTCGCAAACACCTACCGCTACGATCCGTGGGGCCGCGTGCTCGAGGCGAACGAGACCGTCCCGAACCCGTACCGCTACGCGAGCTATCGCTACGACGAGGCGACGGGGCTCTACTACCTGTGGAACCGGTACTACTCGCCGGGTGAGTGCCGGTT
>JAJZPX010000224.1 GCA_021811025.1 Actinomycetes bacterium | reverse complement strand
CGATTCCGGGGCACGGCTGCTCGCCGTCCTCGGCGATCTTGACCTTCACCTTCGACATCCCGTCGAGCCAGGCGACCAGCCCCGGCACGAACCCGTCGGCGATGTGCTGAGCGACCGTGACGGGAGCCGGAAGGTCGACGGGCAGCGCTCCCAGCACGGTCGCCAGAGCCGACGGGCCTCCCGTGGAGCTCCCGATGGCGACGAGCCGGAAGCCTTCGGCCGGCAGGTGCGCGGCCTCCTCGTGCGGCGCAGGCCTTCCCGCGCGCCTCCCGCGCAGGTGCGTGATCACCTTCACGTTCGCGAGGAGCTTCACGCGGTGGATGAGGTCTCGCCCGATGCGCTCGAGCTCGGCCCAGTCGGCCGGCTCCGGCTTCTTCACGACCTCCAGGGCTCCAGCGGACAGCGCGTCGAACGCCCGGCCGATCCCCTGGCCGTGGACCGAGGACGACACGACGAGGATGGGCGTGGGATGGAACGCCATGATGCGTTCCGTCGCCTCGAGGCCGTCCATCCTCGGCATGTGGATGTCCATCGTGACGAGGTCGGGCTTGAGCGACGCCACCATCTCGACGGCGGCCTGACCGTCCCGAGCGGTCCCCACGACCTCGATCGACGAGTCCGAGCCGAGTATCTGGCAGAGCATCTCCCGCGCGACGAGCGAGTCGTCCACGACGACGACGCGGACACGGCCCATTCGAATCCTCCCCGGTCAGTACTTGATGAGGCGTTCTACGGTCTCGAGCAGCGTGTCCTGGTTAAACACCGACTTCGTGATGTACGCGTCGGCGCCGACCTCGATCCCAACGGCCTTCTCCTCGTCGCGCTCGAGCGACGTGACGATGATGACGGGGATCTTCTTCAGCTTCGCGTCGGACTTGATCGCCTTCGTGAGCTCGAAGCCCGTCATGTTCGGCATCTGCACGTCCGTCACCACCGCGTCGGCGGCGAGGCCCTCGCGAAGGCGCTTGAGCCCCATCACGCCGTCCGTGGCGACCTCGACGAGGTAGCCCGCCGCTTCGAAGATCGAGCGCTCCAGCTCGCGCGTGGTGAAGCTGTCCTCGCAGATGAGGATCTTGCGCGGCCCTTCCTGCTGTTCCTTCGCCTTCTGCGCCGCCCTCGTCCCGGACAGGGACCGCGCGTTCGTCATCAGCTCGGGGACGTTGAGGATGACGACCACCTCGCCCGCGCCCAGGATCGTCACCCCGGCGACGTTCTCGACCTTGTGCAGGTGCGTGCCGAGCGTCTTGATGACGATCTGCTGCTCGCCGACGAAGCTGTCGACAAGGAACCCCATCCGGTGCCCGGAGAAGCCCACGATCGCCACCGGCCGCTTGGCGCCGTCGAGGTCCGCGTGGCTGAGGCCCAGCACGTCGCCGAGGCGCACTATCGGGATGTTCCGCCGCTGGCGGCGGACGACCTCGCGGCCCTCGCCCTTGAGGATGTCGTCGGCGCCGACGCGCAGGGTCTCCTCGATGCTCCCCGTCGGCATCGCGAAGAGATGCTCGCCGATGCGGAGGATCAGCGCGCGGATGATCGCGAGCGTGAGCGGGATCCGCAGGCGGAACGTCGTCCCTTTGCCGAGCTCGGACTCGACGTCCATCGCGCCTTTGAGCCTGTCGACGACGAAGCGCCGGACGACGTCCATCCCCACGCCCCGTCCCGAGATCTCGGTGATGATCTGCGCGGTCGAGAAGCCGGACTCGAAGATGAGGTAGACCGACTCGCGGTCCGACATGTTCCGCGCTTCGCTCTCGGTGATGTATCCCTTGCGGAGCGCGGTCTGGCGCACCGCCTCGGGGTCGATGCCCGCCCCGTCGTCCGAGATCTCGACGACGATGTGGTCGCCCTCCTGCCTCGCGGCCAGCCGGATCGTCCCGGCCCGCGGCTTGCCCGCCTTCTCGCGCACGTCCGGCGGCTCGATGCCGTGGTCGACGGCGTTTCGCATGATGTGGATGAGCGGGTCGTTGATCTCCTCGAGCACCTTCTTGTCGAGCTCGGTGTCGGCGCCCTCGATGACGAAGTCGACCTCCTTGTTGTACTGCTTGGCGAGGTCGCGCATGGCGCGGGGGAAGCGGTCGAAGATCGTCGAGACGGGGAGCATCCGCAGCCGCATCCCGTGCTCCTGCAGATCGGCGACGACGGTCGAGGCGCGGGACACGTCGTCCACGTAGTCCTTGCCGAGCACCGCCGTGCGCTTGCGCAGCTCCGCGAGCTGGCTGTCGAGCGCGTCGACGTCCTCGAGCAGCCCCTCGGTCCCGTCGGCCCCCTCGTCGATCGCCGCGCCGAGGGCCGCGCGAATCCGCATCCACAGCTGGCGGAGCTCGCCGAGGTCCGCCTGCAGGGACCGGAAGTCCTGCGCGCGCTGCTCCGCCTTGATCTGGCTGATCACGACCTCGCTCGTGAGGTTCAGCAGCATGTCGAGCTGCGCCGCCCTCACCCGGATCGTCGTCTGCTCGCGGCTCTCGAGCTTGTCCTCGCGCTGCGCATGCTTCCTGACGGCCGGCGTTTCCGCGACGGCGGGCGCGTGCGCCGCTTCGGCCGCCCGCGCGGACGCTCCTGCAGGCGAGCCGGCCTCCGTCGCGCTCGCGCCGTCTCCCGCGGCCGCCGCTGCGGCCGCCTTCGGGTCGCCGGTCTCCGCGAGCGTCGTCAGCCGCGCCACAAGCCCGCTCAGGTCCACTTCCTCGGGGAGCTCGGTCCCGGCGTTGTCCGTGAGGTACACGATCGCGTCGAGCGCCTCGAAGAAGAAGTCGCTCATCTCGGGCGTGTAGACGAGCGACCCGTCGCGCACCTTCACCATGATGTCCTCGAGGCGATGGGCGATGTCGGAGATCTCGATCAGGCCGACCATCCGCGAGCTGCCCTTGAGTGTGTGGGCGTCGCGCAGCATCTGCTCGACGAGCTCGCGGTCGTCCGGGGAGCCCTCGAGAGTGATGACGCCCTCGTTCAGGCGCTGGAGATACTCCGACGCCTCCTCCTGGAACTTCCCGATGAACGCCTTGCGGTCGAACTCGACCATCCCGCCCGCGCCCTCCTCGTCTCGAGCCGGCTACTCGACGAGCGTGAAAGCGGAGCCGACCTGGCTCGATTCCCGTGCGATCCCGGCGAGGAGCTCTGCGGCGCCGGCGACCTGCCGGGAGCCCGCAGCGGTCTGCTGCGCGACGGCCGCGACCTCCTTCATCGCCTTCACGACTTGCTCCGTCGCCGTCTTCTGCTGCTGAGTCCCGGCCGAGATCTCCTTGGCCGCGACGGTCGTCTGCTCGATCATCTCAAGGATCTGGTCGAGGCTGCCCCCGGTGACGTTCGCGAGGTCCACGCCGTCCTGCACCTGCCTGAGCTCCTGCTCGGTCGAAAGCACGAGGTCGTTAGCGGCCGACTGGATCTCGGTCATGATCGTGGATATCTCGCCGGTGGAATCGACGACGGACTCAGCGAGCTTGCGGATCTCGATGGCGACGACCGAGAAGCCCTTCCCGGCCTCACCCGCGCGCGCCGCCTCGATCGCCGCGTTGAGCGCGAGGATCTTCGTCTGGTCGGCGATGTTGTTGATGATCGACAGCACCTGCCCGATCTGCTGGCTGCGCTCGCCGAGGGCGAGGATCTTGTTCGCGGAGGCCTGCGCCCGGTTCTTGATCTGCTCCATCGATGCGAGCGTGTTCATGACCGCCTGCTGACCCGACTCGGCCGATCCGAGGGACGCCTCGGCCATCTGCACGACGTGGTTCGCGTTGTCCGCGATCTGGCGGTACGTCGCCGCGAGCTCCTCCATCGTCGCCGTCGTCTGGCTGATCGACGCGGCCTGCTCCGCCGCCCCGGACGCCTGCTGCTCGGTTGCCGACAGGATCTCGCTCGCCGACTGCGCGAGCCGCCGCGAGCTCTCCTGTGTCTGCTTGATGAGGTACACGATGAGGTCGACCATCTGGTTGTAGCTGCGCGCGAGCGTCCCGAACTCGTCCTCGGTCTCGATGTCGACCTTTCGGCCGATCTCGCCCTGGCAGGCGGCCTTCACGGACTCGGAGATGTGGCCGAGCGGCTCGATGAAGCGCCTCCCGACGAGCATGAACGCGAGCAGCCACAGCGCGAGCGTCACTACCAGCACGGCGGCCGTGACCCACAGCTCCGAGAGGAACTGCTGCGAGCCGCCGATCTCGTGGCCGAACACCAGGAAGAAGACCGCGGCCTGCAGCGCGGTCGCCAGGATGACCAGCCCGGCGTTCACCGCGAAGAACTTGTAGAGGAACCTGCTGCGGAATTGCTGAAGGAGCCCCATCGTCTACCGTTCCTCCCTGGACTTCACGCCTCCACGCCTATCGGCGTGAGGACCGCCTCGA
>JAJZPX010000223.1 GCA_021811025.1 Actinomycetes bacterium | reverse complement strand
TCCGGCCGGCGGCCGACATAATCGCGCAGGTGATGACGGAAGCGGAAGAGACGTTCGCGGAACTCGGCGGGAGGGTCTCGTAGTGTTGCGCGAGGACGGCATCCGCCCCTTCGCGTTCGTGTTCCCGGGGCAAGGCTCGCAGCGGCAGGGCATGCTCGACGTGCTGCCCGAGACGGAGGATCTCGACCGCTTGCTCGACGCCGCCGAGGCCCTCACGGGCCTCGAGCTCCGGGCGATCGCCGCCCTCGGCACGGACGAGGACCTCGCCGACACTCGCGTCGCGCAGCCGCTGCTCTACCTCACCGACTGGGCGTGGGCGAACGCGCTCATCGACGCGGGACTGTCGCCCGACGCGGTCGCCGGGCACTCGCTCGGCGAGTTCGCCGCGCTTGCGATCGCCGAGGTCTTCTCGGTCGAGGCCGGGCTCGAGCTCGTCGTCGAGCGCTCACGGCTGATGTCGTCGGTGGCGGCCGCGACGCCGGGCGGCATGGTCGCCGTCCTCGGCATGGAACGCGAGCTCGTGGGCGACCTCATCGCGCCGATGAGCAGCGTCTGGCTGGCGAACGACAACGGCCCGGGGCAGGTCATCCTCTCGGGCACTCCGAAGGGCCTCGACAAGGCGACGGCGGAGCTGACGATGGCGGGCGCACGGCGCGTCATCCCGCTGAAGCTGTCCGGCCCGTTCCATTCGCCCCTCATGGAGCCGGCGCGCGAGGCGTTCGCGGAGATCCTCGACCAGACGGAGTTCGCGCCGTCGCTCGTCCCGGTCCTCCAGAACACCGGCCCGACCCCGTGCACCGACCCCGCGCTCATCAAGTCGCGGCTGGCGCTGCAGATGACGGCCCCGGTCCGGTGGAACGAGACAATGCTCGCATTCCGCGACATGGGCGTTGAGGTGCTCGTCGAGGCGGGTCCCGGCGCCGTGCTCTCCGGGCTCGCCAGGAAGGTGCCAGGCATCGATGCCGCCTCCGTCGAGGAGGCCGGGATCGAGACGATCGCGGAGGAGGTCTTGTGAACGGCAGGCTGGGCGGACGCGCGGCGCTCGTCACGGGAGCGTCCCGCGGGATCGGCGCCGCCATAGCGAGACGGCTGGCGGCCGAGGGCGCGTCCGTCGCGATCAACTACTCCGGTAGCCAGAGCGCGGCCGATGAGGTCGCGGCCGAGGTGCGCTCGCTCGGAGCGCCTGCCGTCGTCCTGCGGGCCGACGTCAGCGACCCCGAGTCCGCCGACGCCCTCGTCGCGAAGGCGGCCGCCGAGCTCGGGCGCCTCGACGTCGTCGTGAACAACGCCGGCATCACCCGCGACGGGCTGCTCGTCAGGATGAGCGACGCCGACTGGGACGACGTGATCGCGACGAACCTCACCGGCTCGTTCTCGATCACCCGCGCCGCCGCGCGCCTTATGATGAAGGCGCGCTCGGGGAGCATAGTCAACGTCGCCTCGGTGATCGGGCTCGTCGGCAACGCGGGCCAGGCGAACTACGCGGCGGCGAAAGCGGGGATCATCGGGCTCACCAAGTCCGTGGCACGCGAGCTCGCGCCGCGCAACGTCCGCTGCAACGCCGTAGCGCCGGGGTTCATCGAGACGGACATGACCGCCGCGCTGCCCGAGGGAGTCCGCGAGGCGGCCATGCAGCGGGTCGCCCTGCGCCGCTTCGGCACTCCCGACGACGTGGCCGCCGTGGTGGCGTTCCTCGCGTCCGACGAAGCCGCGTACGTCACGGGGCAGGTGCTCGCTGTCGACGGAGGCATGACGTTCGTGTAAAACCTCGTTGACGGGCTTTGCCGTCATCGAGGCGCCTGCATCCAGCTGACTCGCTACGCTCGCAGCTGATGCGGCGGCCGTCTCCCGCAGCTGCGGGAAGGAGGGAGGTAGCACGGTATGGAGAACGAGGACATCTTCGACAAGGTCCGCGACGTGATCGTCGACCAGCTGAACGTCGACGAGGGCGAGGTCACCGAGGAAGCGTCGTTCGTCGACGACCTCGGCGCGGACTCGCTCGACATCGTCGAGCTCGTGATGGCGCTCGAGGAGCAGTTCGGCATCTCGATCCCCGACGAGGAGGCCGAGAAGATCAAGACCGTGGGCGACGCCGTCGCCTACATCGCCGAGAACGCCTGACACACTCGAATCTCCCGCGCGTAGAGACGCGCGGTTCAGGAGCCCGGCGGTGCCGAAGCGCCGCCGGGCGTTCCGCTCACTGGCAAACGAAGGACGAGACCCGAAACGTGGAAATGCCAAAGCTCCAAATCGGCGACGTGACCGCCCGCCTGCCCATCATCCAGGGCGGCATGGCCGTGCGCATCTCGATGGCCCCTCTCGCCACCGCGGTTGCCGAAGCCGGGGGCGTCGGGACCATCGCGGGCTCCGGGATGGAGCCCTCCGAGCTCGCGGCCGAGGTGCGGAAGGCTCGGCGCGCCACGTCCGGCGTGCTCGCCGTCAACGTGATGGTGGCCGTCCGCAAGTTCAAGGAGCTCGTGCAGGCCGCGATCGCGGAAGGCATCGACCTCGTGATAGCGGGCGCCGGCTTCTCGCGCGACGTGTTCACTTGGTGCCGCGAGGCCGCGGTCCCGATGGTGCCGATCGTAGGGAGCGAGCGCGTCGCCAAGCTCGCCGAGCGCTTCGGCGCCTCGGCCGTCGTGGTCGAGGGCTGCGACGCGGGAGGCCATCTGGGGACCGAGGAGCATCTGATGGACCTCCTTCCGCGGATCGTGGGCGCCGTCGACATCCCCGTCATCGGAGCCGGCGGCGTCGTCACGGGCGCGGACATCAAGCGCGTGCTCGACGCGGGCGCGTCGGGCGTGCAGATGGGCTCGCGCTTCGTTGCCACCGAGGAATGCTCGGCCTCCGACGGCATGAAGCGCATGTACGTGGAGGCCACGGAGGACGACATCGTGCTGGTTCGCTCGCCCGTTGGGCTTCCGGGCCGCGCGCTGCGCAACCCCTTCCAGGAGCGGGCGTCGCGCGGCGTCTACCCCAAGCGCCCGCCTTGCCGCAGCTGCCTCAAGGAATGCGGCAAGGAGTACTGCATAATCACGGAGCTCGAGATGGCACAGCGCGGGGACGTGGAGGGCGGGCTCGTGTTCGCCGGCGCGTCCGCGGCGAGCGTGCACGACATCACGACGGTGGCCGAGCTGATGCGGCGGCTCCAAGACGAGTGGAGGGCCGCGGAGGAGGGAGCGGCATGAGACGCGTGGCGATCACAGGCATGGGGGTCGTGAGCCCCGTGGGCATGGGCGTGCCGGCGTTCTGGGGCTCCCTCGTGGCCGGCCGCAGCGGCATCCACACCCTCACCGCGTTCGACGTGAGCGACTACGCGACGCGGTTCGGCGGCTACATCGACGACTTCGATCCCAGCGAGATCATCGACCGCAAGGAGCAGCGGCGCGCGTCACGCTTCCAGCAGTTCGCGCTCGTCGCGGCGGCGGAAGCGATGGCGGACTCCGGCCTCGAGATCACAGCCGCCAACGCCGAGCGCGTGGGCGTCATAGTCGGGTCGGGGATCGGCGGCCTGCACGTCATGGAGGAACAGACGCAAGTGCTGCTCGAACGGGGGCCGTCGCGGGTCAGCCCGCTGCTCGTGCCGATGATGATCGTCGACCTCGCCGCGGGTCACATCTCGATCCGCTACGGCGCGAAGGGCATCAACTACGCCCCCGTGTCGGCGTGCTCCACCTCCAACCACGCGGTGGGCGAGGCTTATCAGGCCATTCGCCGCGGTGACGCCGATGCCGTGATCGCTGGCGGCTTCGACGCGGGCATCACCCCGCTCGGGCTCGCCGGCTTCTGCGCCGCGCGTTCGCTCTCCACCCGCAACGACGACCCCGCCGGCGCGTCGCGGCCTTTCGACGCGGGGCGCGACGGCTTCGTGATGGGCGAGGGCGGCGGGATCGTCGTGCTCGAGGAGTGGGAGAGCGCGGTGGCGCGCGGTGCCGACATCCGCGCGGAGGTCGTGGGGTACGGCGCCTCCGCCGACGCGTATCACATCACCGCGCCGGCTCCCGACGGCAGCGGAGCGAAACGCTCCATGCGGCAGGCGCTGGAGAAGGCCGGGCTGCAGCCGTCGCAGGTCGGCTACATCAACGCGCACGGGACGTCGACCGGCCTCGGCGACATCGCGGAGACCAACGCGATCAAGGAGGTCTTCGGCGGGCGGGAGACCGCTCCGCCCGTGAGCTCTACGAAGTCGATGACGGGGCACCTGCTCGGCGGCGCGGGAGCGATCGAGCTCATAGCCTGCGTGAAGGCCCTGCAGGACGGCGTGCTGCCGCCCACGATCAACCTCACCGACCCCGACCCCGCCTGCGACCTCGACTACATCCCGAACGCCGCGC
>JAJZPX010000222.1 GCA_021811025.1 Actinomycetes bacterium | reverse complement strand
TCGCGGCGCCTCTCGGAGACGATGGTCCGGAACGTGTTGAAGATGATGAAGCCGCCCATCGCCAGCGCCATGAAGCCGAGGAGGTCGAACGCGGCCTGCGCGGTCTGGAGGTTCGCGAGCAGCTGGCTCGCGCCGCCGATCCCGCCGATCTTGAACCGCGGCCCCAGCTTCAGCGACACCACCCGCTGGATGTCCGCGCGGCCGGCGCCTGCAACGAACGACGCGTCGATCGTGTTGATCCGCCCGGACTGGCCGAGCAGGGACTGCGCCGCCTGCAGCGGCACCCACACCTGCTCCACGCCCACGGCCGGCGCGGAGATGATGCCGACGATCTTGAACCGCGTGGAGCCCGAAGCCGACGGTATCGTGAAGGAGTCGCCCACGCTCAGGCCGGCGCTCTTCGCGAGGCCCTCGCCGATCACCATCGCGTTGCCGTCGCCGGGCACGAGGAAGCGCCCCGACAGCACGGCGGGAGGGTGGATCTCGGAGTAGGGGACCGGATCGACGCCGGTGAGCGAGATCGAGCCGGCGGGTGCCTTGCGCGGCAGCGCGATCGTCTGCTGCAGGAACCCGGTGGCGACCGCGATGCCGTCGGTACGGCGCACCTTCTGCAGCACGTCGGTGCCGAACGTCTGGTCCGTCTTCCCCGTGACCTCGAGGTCGACCTGGCCGGCCGCCGCCTTCACGCTGGAGGTGAACGCGGCGACGATCGTGGGCAGCAGGGCGTTCAGCGCGAAGATGATCATCACGCCGAAGATGACGGCGAGCATGGTCAGGAACGACCGCAGCCTTCGGCCGTTCAGGTACCGCCAGGCGAGTGTGAGCGCCATCCTCACAGCCGGTCGATCCTCGTGACGAGGTCCGCCGCCTGCTCGGCCGAGTGCTCGCCCGCGCCGCGCACCGTGTCGACGATGCGTCCGTCCTTCATCAGCAGCACGCGATCCGCGTGCGCGGCCGTCCGCGCGTCGTGCGTGACCATCACGACGGACCGCCCGTACTCGCTCGCGACCTGCTTGAGCAGCTCCGCGATGTCCTCCGCGCTCTTGCTGTCGAGGTTGCCCGTGGGCTCGTCCGCGAGGACGAGCGCGGGCTCGGCCACGAGCGCGCGAGCGATCGCGACGCGCTGCTGCTGACCGCCCGACATCTGGTCGGGCCGGTTCCTCAGCCGGTCTCCGAGGCCGAAGCGGGCCAGCCACTCCTTCGCCTTCGCGTCCGCCTTGTCCGGCGCCATGCCGTCGAGGAGCAGGGGCAGTGCCGCGTTCTCGGTCGCCGAGAGCACGGGGATGAGGTTGAAGAACTGGAAGACGAAGCCCATCCGGCGGCGGCGGACGCGGGTGAGCTCCGCGTCGTCGAGAGTCCCTATGTCGCGGCCGTCGAAGAGCACCTGGCCGGCGGTCGGCTTGTCGAGGCCGCCCAGGAGGTTGAGCAGGGTGGACTTGCCGCATCCGCTCGGCCCCATGACGGCGGTGAACTCGCCGGGCGCGACGGAGATGTCGACGTGGTCGAGAGCGATCACGGCCGACTCGCCGCTGCCGTAGACCCGCGTGAGCTGATGGGCTTCTATGATCGCCGCGGGCTGCTGCCCGTCCCCGTTCGTCATCGTTCCTCCGTGAACCGCCGCATCTGTCCGGCCAATTCAAGGTCGAGGGATCCTTCGCGCAGGCCCAGGATCCGCTCCATCCCCGCCTCGATCGCCGCCAGGTCGGCGTATATCCGCGGATCCACCGTCCCGTCCTCCGCCATCCGAAGGATGAGCTCCGCCTGGCGGTCGGCC
This sequence comes from Actinomycetes bacterium, assembly GCA_021811025.1. GTDB lineage: Bacteria > Actinomycetota > Coriobacteriia > Anaerosomatales > JAJZPX01 > JAJZPX01. Next base: position 2,563 of record JAJZPX010000222.1, on the reverse strand, counting down.
CATCCGAACCACAGCGACGTCAGCACCGTAGCCGTCGCCTCGGCGTCCCGCACGCGGAACGTCCCCTCGGCGACGCCGTCGGCGATGATGGGGGCGAGGAGCGCCTCGGTCCGAGGCAGCCACTTCGCCATGTGGGCGTGACGGAGCCGCAGGTTCTCGTCCGAGTAGAGCGACCGGGCGAAGGCCATCGTCTCCTCGTATGTCTCGAGCTTGATGCTCGTGGCGTTGGCGAACACGCTGCGGAGGCGGGCGAGCGGGTCGCCCGGCAGGGCGGTCACCTCCGCCTCCAGCTTCCCGTAGAGGCTGTCGGCCCAGTCCGTCACTAGCTGTTCGAGCAGGTCCTGCTTCGAACTGAAGTAGTGGTAGAAGGTTCCTTTCGCGACCCCGACCGCGCTGGTGATCCGGTCGATGGACGTGCGTTCGTAGCCGTCGCTCACGAACATCGACAGGGCGGTGTCCAGGAGTTCCTTCCGCCTGACGTCGGCGTCTTTCACGACTCGGGCCATGTCCACCTTCCGGCTCTCTACCACCGACCGCCGGTCACCGACCGACCGTCGGTCAGTATAGCGAGCGGGGAGCCGTCTCGCAAGCGGGCGGACGAAGAGGGAGGAGAAACGGCACGAGGATTGCATCTGCGTGCGACATGCGCGCTGGAAGCCGACACCTCTCGCTCGCGATCGCGGTGCTGCCGCTCACGCTGGCGGTGCTGCTGGTCTCGATGGGCGTGCCCGTCGCGTGCTCGGCGCAGACGATGTTCGGGTGCGATCAGGCTTCCATGCCTATGCCGATGCACGGGCAGGCTCCCGTCCAGGGCGACCCCGTCTGCAGGCACTCCACGGCCAACATCCCTGCCGTCACTCCCGATCACCAGGCGCGCCCCGCGCCGGCGCCCGCCCTGCCCGCTGTCGCGGCGCCCGTCGTCGTGGCGCCCGTCGCGGCCCCGGTCCTGCCCGCCGTGACCCTCGGCGAGCCGCCGGGGCTCCTGCTGACCATCTCCCAGCTCAGGATCTAGAGCCGTCCCTCTCGGCCGAAGCGCGCCCGCTCGGGCGCCGCTGCGGCCTGGCACGCCTGCCGCTCCCGGCGGCGGCGAAGGTTGCTCGCCCTATCCGTCTCGCCTGCACGCGCGACGGACCGGACGATCGAGAGGGAGATACCTTTGAACCTGTTCATCCCGATGCTCCTGGTGGGCATCGTCACCAGCGTCCATTGCGTGACGATGTGCGGCACGATGGTGCTGTCGTACGCCGTCAAGGGCGACAACGGCGGTCCGTTCCTGAAGCGAATGGCGCCGCACTTCGCCTACCACACGGCGAAGATCATCAGCTACATGCTCGTGGGGCTGCTGCTCGGCGCGATCGGCGCGGCCTTCGACCTCGGCGGCGTTCGCGGCTGGGTCACGGTGTTCGCCGGCGCGTTCATGATCCTCATGGGGCTGAACATGATCGGCAGGTTCCCGTGGTTGCGCTGGGTCACGCTGCGCCCGCCGAAGTTCCTCACGAAGGCGATCGTGAGGCTGCGCCGCAGGGCGAGCGCAGACGAGGCGGCGGGCGAGTCGAGCCTGCTCACGCCTGTGATGTTCGGCTCGCTCACGGGGCTCATGCCCTGCGGTCCGCTGCAGTCGGCGCAGATCGCCGCGGCGGGCGCCGGCTCGGCGGCCGCGGGCTCGATCGCGATGCTGGGCTTCGGCCTCGGCACCATGCCGCTGATGCTCGGGTTCGGCGCCGTGTCGGGCATGCTCGGGCACAAGTTCCGCGAGCGCATGATGACGGTCGCGGCGCTCGTGATCGTTGGCGTCGGCCTCGTCATGCTCAACCGCGGCGCGATGCTCGTAGGCTCGCCCGTCACGTTCGAGACGGCGAAGACCTACGTCCTCGGCGGAGCGCCGGCGCGGCCGTCCGGCTCCCAGCAGCAGCTCGCGACGGGCAAGGACGGCGTGGCGGAGGTGAACCTGACGATCCGGAACACGCAGTACGTGCCGAACGTCGTCAGGATCCCGGCGGGGAGGCCGGTGAGGCTTGTCATCGACCGGCAGGAGGACAACGCCTGCTCGGCCCAGGCCGCGATCCCGCAGCTCGGCATCCTTCAGAACCTGAAGGCGTTCGGAACGACCGTCGTCGACATCCCCGCGACGAAGGCGGGCAGCTACACGCTGACCTGCGGCATGGGCATGATGTCGGGCCGGCTGGACGTCGGCGGCGGCGCGACGCCCGCTCCTTCCCGCCTCCCGCTGCTCGCGGTGCTGCTCGCCGCGGCCGGCGCGGGGACGTGGGCGTACGCGCACCGTCGGTCGGAGCACGCGGCGTCGGCGAAGCGCTCCGGTGGAGCGCCGGAGCCCTCGTCCGCTCCCGGCTTCCTCGGCTTCACCCCGGAAGAGGTGGTGCTCGCCTCCGCCGGGCTGGCCGTCGCGGTCCTGTTGGGGCTCTACCTCGGCGGATTCCTCTCGTAGGTCGCGTCCTTCGCGGCCTCGACACGAACTCAAGGAGACGAACGTGACTGCAGACATGAAGAGCAAGAACGGCAGCGGCAACGGCAGGTACTGGGCGATCGGAATCGCGATCGCTGC
>JAJZPX010000221.1 GCA_021811025.1 Actinomycetes bacterium | reverse complement strand
AACGCCATGACGCCGCTGATGTCGATCAAGGGCACGGGCTACATCAGCTACGACTCCCTGCAGGACCTGCAGGAGCCCCCGTACAGCAACCAGCTCGAGGTCGCGATCTCGCCCGCGCTGAAGACGCAGTCGGAGGTCAGCCGCCTGGCCGCCGGGATCCGCGACGACGACATCGTCCCGCGAGGCATTCGCGTGCTCAGCACCGTGCCGCACACCCCGGGCAAGCACTACCTCGGCGACATCTTCAAGGGGGTGTCCCTGCTGCTCGTCGCGGTGGGCGTGCTCACGCTGTTCCTCTCGGGCTTCCTCGTGGTGAACACCGTGTCGGCGCTCGTGACCCAGCAGCTGCGCCAGATCGGCGTGATGAAGGCGGTCGGCGCACGGCCGAGGCAGCTCGTCGCGATGTACTTCGCGATGGTCGTGCTGTACGGCGGCGTCGGGCTGCTGCTCGCCCTTCCGCTCGGCTCGCTGGCGCAGCGCGCGTTCGTGGACTTCGGCGCGGGCAAGCTCAACTTCCTCGTCCGCGACTACGCGACTCCCGGGCCCGTGCTCGCGCTCGAGCTCGGCGTCGGACTGCTGGTGCCGGTTCTGGCAGCGGCCGTGCCCGTGCTCGCCGGGATGCGGACGAGCGTCCGCCGGGCGCTGTACGACGCGAGCAACCTGGCTGCGACCGAGTTCGGGCACGGCATCGTCGACCGCGTCCTCGGACGGCTGCGAGGGCTGCCGCGCCCGGTGGCTCTCTCGCTGCGCAACACGTTCCTGCGCAAGGGACGCCTCGCGCTCACGCTCATCACCCTCACGCTCGCGGCCGGGGTCTTCATGGCGGTGGCCAGCGTTCGCACGTCGATCGACGCGACCGTCGGCCGCATCGCCGAGCACCGCCGTTTCGACCTGTGGGTGACGATGGCGGAGCCGAAGCCGAAGGCGCTGCTCGAGCGCGAGACCCGCGCCGTGGCGGGCGTGAGCGGAGTGGAGTCGTGGCTGGAGAAGCCCGCGGCGCGCGAACGGCCGGACGGCACCGAGAGCAGCGACTTCACGTTCATCGGGCAACCGCCGGACAGCGCCTTCTTCCAGCCGGAGGTGCTCGAGGGACGCTGGCTGCGACCGGACGACACCAACGCCCTCGTCGTCGACACGGGGTTCGAGAACTCCGAGACGGACGTGCACGTGGGCGACACGGTCAGATTCAAGATCGGCGAGCTCGAGAAGGATTGGCGGGTCGTCGGCGTTGTCCGCGGCGACTTCGGCGGCGGGTCGGTGCGCGCGAACCGACCCTACCTCGACAAGGTGACGAACTCGAAGGGGGCGGTGTCGTCGGTCGTCGTGCGTACTGCCGCCCACGACGCGGCGTACACCAAGCGCGTCGCCGACGACATCTCCGACCACCTGGACGCCAAAGGCCTCAAGGTGGCCGAGAGCGAGACGGAGCGCAACCTGATGGACACGATCGCCGGCTCGCTGTCGATCGTGGTCGTGTTCCTCGTCATCATGGCGGGGCTGCTCGCCGCAGTCGGCGCGATCGGGCTTTCCGGCACGATGAGCATCAACGTGATGGAGTCGACCCGCGAGATCGGCGTGATGCGGGCGATCGGCGCGAGCAACGCGTCGCTCTACCAGGTGTTCATCACCGAGGGCGTGGTCGTCGGCGTGCTCAGCTGGCTGCTCGGCACGGCCATCGCCGTCCCGCTCGCGAAGCTGCTGACGGACGCGCTCCAGGTGGCGATGAGCTTCCCGCTCACGTTCGGCTTCTCGCTGCCCGGGGTGGGCGCATGGCTCGTGTTCGTCGTCATCATCTCGGTGCTCGCGTCGCTGCTTCCCGCGTACCGCGCCGCGCGCGTCTCCGTCGCCGAGGCCATCGCGTACGAGTGACGCCCGAGGGGCGCCCGCAACAGGCGGACGCCCCTCGGGCGAGCTCTCGTCCCTTTACTGTGCCGCGTTCAGCAGTGCGTCACGCGTCGGGATCGCGAGCGTGTTGGGCCAGCCGCCGAAGAAGCGGACACTTCTGAGCGGCGCTCCCGACGTTGTCGCCGCACCGGCGAGCGTCTTCAGCTCCGCGGTGAGCGAGGCGGGCAGCGATGCCTTGTTCGGCGTCAGCAGCAGCACGCTGCCGCTCGACGCGAGGAGCGGCGCCGCGCACAGGCCGTCCGGGAACATCGCCCCGTTCGCGAAGCCCAGGGCATCCCAGGCCATGCCGTGCTCCTCGACCCCGTGCTTCGCGATTTCGACGGAGGTGGCGTAGCGGTTCGGTCCCCACCACCGCTCGACCTTGCCGGATCCCCCGAGGGCGTTCGCCAGATCGGCCTCAACGCCCGACGAGACCGACTGCGTGCTTCCCAGGATGATCGCCTTCTTCCCGTACGTCCCGACGAGCGACGTCAGCGCGTCCGAGAGCCCGCCGTGCCCGTCCGGCTGAGCGAGGATGACCGGCCAGCCGAGGCGCGCCGCAAGCGGGGCGGCCGAGAGAGCGTCGGGGTAGTCCTTGCCGTTCGCAACGAACAGGGTGCCGTCGAAGGCCGGACCGAGGCCGTTGATGGTGGTGGTCGCAATCCGGGCGGCGGTGGCGTAGCGGTCGGCGCCGCCGAGCCGAAGGACGTTTCCGGGGCCGAAGATCGCTACGAGCTCGTTGAAGACGGTCGAGCTGACCGAGCTCTCGCCGCCCAGAACGTAAGCCCGAGACGCGCCCTTCGCATGCAGGCGCTCGACCTCGGCCTTCAGCACGGCGCCGCGCGGGTCGTTCAGGGACCAGGGACGCGGCTTCGTGAGCAGGATCGGCGCGTCGGCGTACCCCGCGAGCGCGGAGCCGCCGAGGGCGTCCGGCCAGTTGTAGCCCGTCGTGATCACGACCGCACCGGGAGAGGCGCCCCCGTCCGGGTACAGCTTCTGCGACGCGGCGATCGCCGTCAGCACTCGATCCTCGCCCGCGACCGTCTCCGAGGTGACGTTCACGCGCATGACGACGCTGAGCCCGCCGATCGTGTCACCCGGCCCGCCGGTGAGCGTCGTCCCGCCGAGCACCGTGCCCGCTCCGTTGTAGAACTGCACCGACCACGGGTAGTAGTCGAAACCGAACCGCAGCCGGTACTTGTAGCCGGGCACGAAGGCGGGACTGAACCGGCCGGCGTCGGGAGCGTCACGGGTGTCCGACCCGTACATGTCCAGCCACTCGCCGGTGGCCTCGTTGAGCACGTACGGAACGAAGCCGAGGCTCTCAATGCCGTTGCCGGTCGCGTGAGCGGTGACCGTGCCTTCGACCGTGAACGCCACCGGAATCGTCGTATCGCAGGTCACGTTCCCGCCGTCGGAGACGGTGATCGCGTCCGCGAACAGCCGGTGAGGAACGAGCCCGTGTGACGACCAGAGGCCGTTGACGGCGTAGTAGCTGTTGACCGGCGTGAACATGAGCTTGTAGCTCTTGGTGGCGTCCACGTCCAGGGTGTAGAAGCCCGACGAGTTCGGGGACGTGGCCGTCACGAAGGTGAGGTTGCCCTCAGCGTTCACGCTGTAGAGGTACACGGCGCCGCCGTTCATCGCACCGCCGTTCCCGCGCCAGACGTGGCCGCTGATCGTGCCAAGCGCCCAGGCAGGCGTCGCCCCCAACGCGATCACGAGCGATGCGATCAGAACGAGCATGCCGACGGTTCGTCTGCGGATTCGAGCGCTCATTGCTTCCTCCCTCGGTATCCCTTGACAGTCCATGCCAAGTGAACACCCGCCGCGGCACCGAGGGCAACGGCTAGGCTCGCAGCAACCGCCCCAGCTCGGCGAGGAAGCCGTCCACGTCGCCCGACGTCGTGTCCCACGACGCAACGAGCCGCACCTCCGAGCGCGCTTCGTCCCACACGTAGAACGCGCACGTCTCCTGCAGCGGCTCGATCACCTCGGCCGGCAGGATCGCGAACACCTCGTTCGCCCGAGGCTCCTGCGTCAGCTCGACGCCGAGGCGCCGGAGGCCGTCGGCGAGGCGGGTCGCCATCGCGTTCGAGCGCTCCGCCAGGCGCAGCCACAAGTCGCCCTCGAGCAGCGCGAGGAACTGCGCGGCGATGAATCGCGACTTGCTCGCGAGCTGCGCGGACTGCTTGCGGATGAAGCGGAAGTCGCGGGCGAGCGCCGAGTCGAGGAAGACGACCGCCTCCGCGAGCATCGCGCCGTTCTTCGTGCCTCCGAACGACAGGACGTCGACCCCGGCGTCCGTGGTGAACGCGCGCAAGGGCAGCCCGAGCGACGCGGCGGCGTTCGCGAGGCGCGCGCCGTCCACGTGCAGGCGAAGCCCATACGCGTGCGCCTGCTCCGCGAGCGCGCGCACCTCCTCGGGCGCGTAGACGGTGCCGAGCTCGGTCGACTGCGTGATCGAGACGGCCTCGGGCTGG
>JAJZPX010000220.1 GCA_021811025.1 Actinomycetes bacterium | reverse complement strand
CGCACCACCGCCGTTGCCGCATCCCGCGCCGCCGCGCGGGCATCCGCAGGTACCTCGTCGCCCGAAGCATCGCCTCGGCCGAAAGGCGCCGCCCAGCCCGACGAGCGCTCCTCCGCGCCCCCCGTGACCGCAGCACGCACGCGTCCCGGCGGAGAGCCCGACACCGGGCGCGAGGTCGTTTCCCCGAAGATCCGCGAGCAGAGCGTGCCCTCGGACGACGAGCGTGAAGAGGGCGCCCGCACCGCTTCCGACACCACCGCCGTTGCCGGTACTATCGACAAGACGCTCAGCGAGCCCGGGGAGGGCTCCGGCCGGACAGCCGAGAGCGGCGAGCGGACCGTGCCGCACGAGGAGGGTTCGGCACGGTAGCTGCTTTCCGCATCGACGCCGACGCGATGAGCGTTCAGGAGGACGGATGCGGATACTTCTCATCGAGGACGAGGACGGGATCGCCTCGTTCGTGACCAAGGGCTTGACGGCTGAGGGCCATTCCGTGGACCGGGCGGCCGGCGCCAAGGACGGTGCCGACCTGGCCGAGAGCCGCGACTACGAGGTAGTGCTTCTCGACCTCGTCCTTCCCGACGGCAACGGCCGCGACGTTCTCGCGCGCATTCGCGCACACACGCCCGAGGTGCCCGTCATCGTCGTGTCCGCCCTCGGCGAGGTGGACGACAAGGTGACGCTGCTCGACCTCGGCGCCGACGACTACCTCACGAAGCCTTTCGCGTTCGCGGAGCTGTCGGCGCGCGTCAGGGCGAACGCGCGTCAGGGCAAAGCGAACGCGCGCACTCTCCTCGTCGGCGACCTGTCGCTCGACACCAAGACGCGCGTGGCGAAGCGCGGCGAGCGCGCCGCGGACCTGCCGAGCAAGGAGTTCGCGCTGCTCGAGCACCTGATGCGCCACGCGGGCCAGGTCGTGACTCGCCAGCAGCTGCTCGACGCGGTCTGGGGCTTCGACTTCGACCCGGGCAGCAACGTGGTGGACGTGTACATCGGCTACCTGCGACGGAAGCTCGACGAGCCGGGACGCCCGTCGACGATCGAGACGGTCCGCGGAGCCGGCTACCGTGTCCCTGCCTAGCCGGATACGGACCTCCAACCGCGTGGCGCTCGCCGTCACGACGGTGCTCCTGCTCGGCGTCGTCGCGCTCTCGCTCGTGGCCTACGTCGGCGTGTCGCACCGTCTCGCCGCCGACACCGACCGCGCGCTGTCCCGCGAGGCCGAGGCGTACGGCGCGGCCATCGGCCCCTCCGCCACGCGCAGCACGAACGACCTCGTCTCGCTCTCTCGCGACTACATCCAGGCGCGCACGGGGGCGGAGACGGCGACTCGGCCGATCCTGCTCGTGCGCTTCGCCTCGGGCAAGGTGCTGAGCAACAGCCAGATCCCGATCGAGTCCGCTCCCGGCGCCGCGCGCCTGCTCGACGTCGCCTCGGCCGAGCGCCGCTTCGCCGACGTCGAGTACAAGTCGGCGACGTATCGCGTCGCGGTCGTGCCCGTCTCCGACCCAACGGGCGAGGTGCTCGCGGTGTTCGAGGCGGCGCTCTCGAAGGAGCCCGCCGAGCAGGTGGCGAAGCAGCTCGCGTACACGCTGGCGGAGGCCGGCCTCGCGATCGTGCTGCTGGGCGCGGCGCTCTCCGCGTTCGTCGCGCAGGCGTCGCTCAGGCCGCTGAGGCGCGCCGCGAAGACCGCGAGCGAGGTCACGATGGCGTCGCTCGGCCGAAGGATCGACTACGACGGCGCGGACGACGAGGTCGGGCAGATGGTGCGCTCGCTCAACGCCATGCTCGCGCGCCTCGAAGCGTCGTTCGACGAGCAGCGGCACTTCGTGGCGGACGCGAGCCACGAGCTCCGCACGCCGCTCGCGATCGTGCACGGCCACCTCGAGCTGCTGGCGGGCGCCGGACTATCGCCCGAGGACCGCGATCATGCCCTCGGCGTGGTGTTCGCCGAGCTCGAGCGCATGAACCGCCTGGTGGACGACCTGCTCGCGCTCGCGAGGCTCGATGCCGGCGGCCTGCGCGAACGCCAGCCCCTCGAGCTCGCCACGCTCGTGACGGAGGCGGCGGCGCGGGGCAGCGCGCTGTGCGAGTGCCGGATCGAGACGAACGCGCCGCGGCAGGTGTGGGCCGACGGCGACCCGGACGGCCTGCTGCAAGCGGTGCTCAACCTCGTCAAGAACGCCGCCGCGGTCACGCCCGCGGACGGGACGATCACGGTCTCCGCGGCACGGCACGGAGGCCGCGCGGTCATCGAGGTGGCGGACACGGGCCCGGGCATCCGCGCCGCCGACCTCCCGCGCATCTTCGACCGCTTCTACCGCGCGCACGGCCCTCGCCGCCCGGACAGCGGCGGGAGCGGGCTGGGGCTGGCCATCGTCAAGCGGCTGGTGGAGCTGCACGGCGGGACGGTCGCGGCGTTCAATTGCACCGACGGCGGAGCGCTCTTCCGCATCAAGCTGGCGGCGATCGACGAGCCGGGCGACGCGGCGGGCGCGGGCGCGGCGTAGCGCGCGACAGGCGCGCCCGGTCCTATCGCTTCAGCACCCGCTCGTCGCCGACGCGTTTCGTGACGCCCTGGGCGTCGAAGTACTCCAGCAGCGGGATCAGGTACTTCCGCGACACGCCTAGCGCGTCGCGCGCGTCCTTCGCGAGCACGCTGCCGTGCCGCTCCAGGTAAGCGACGAGCTTCCCGCGCGCCTCGTTAACCGCTTCGCGCGAGAAGTGCAGCTCCGGCCCCAGCCGCACTACCTCGCCCGAGGCCGCCAGCTTCGCGAGCGCCTTGCGCGCGACGCCCGCGTCCACGCCCGCCTCGGACGCGAGCTCCGCGACGGTCGCGGGCGCAAGCCCCTGCGCGCGCAACAGCGGCAGGAGCGCCGCCATCGCGGCCTCCTCGCCCGCCACCGCCGACGCGGCGGCCTCCGGGTGCCGCACGACGCCCTTCTCGACGACCGCCGCGCCGCGCTCCGCCGCCATCGCGAGCACGGCGTCGAAGACGCGCTCGGGCAGGCCGCGGCGGACGCGGTCGCGCAGCGCGAGCGTCGCGATCCCGGTGGCCTTCGGGTTCTCCGCGTGGAACGCGAGCAGCTGCTCGCGCACGCCGTCCACCAGCGCGTCGAGGGTCGCCTGCGTGGCGAAGTACGTCTCGCTGCCGGCCTTGAGGCGCGCGAGCGGCGAGCGGTTGAGCGCGTCGGCGACCGGGGCGCGCTGCACGCCCAGCGCGGCGGCCACCTCGGCCGAGGTCATCGGCACGTCGCGGGCGGCCAGCAGCCCGACGGCGGCGGCGTCCACGTCGTGCGCCACGAGCGCGTCGAGCGTCTCGCGCTCGGCGGGCTTCAGGCGGGTGCGGCGAGGCGGCAGCACGTCGAGCACCACCCCGCCGCCGATCGTGATCGTCGGCGAGTAGCTGCGGACGATGAAGCGGTCGTCGTAGCGCGGCGCGAGCGGCTCCTCGAGCCGCAGCTGCGCGTACCCGCTGCCGCCCGGCTCGAGCTCCTCGGCGTCCATCAGGAGCACCCGGCCGAGGACCTCGCGGGTGCCGTGGTGCACGTGCACTCGCGTGCCGCTCGCGAACGGCTTCTCGTTGCCGGGCAGGTACGTGAACCGCGCGTCGAAGCGGTCGGTGACGGTCAGCGTGCCGGGGGCCGCGGCGATGTCGCCCCGGCCGATCCCGTCCACGTCGATCCCGGCGAGGTTGAGCGCCACGCGCTGCCCCGCCGTCGCCTTCTCAACCGGCGCCGAGTGCACCTGCACCGATCGCACGCGGGCCGCGCGGTGCGAGGGGTAGAGCTCGACCGGGTCGTCGCGCTTGACGGTCCCGCTCCACAGCGTGCCCGTCACGACCGTGCCGGCGCCCGCGATCGTGAAGACGCGGTCCACCGGCAGCCTGAACGGCAGCTCGGCCTGGCGGGCGTGCGTCTCGGCCGCGACGGAGTCGAGCGCGGCGCGCAGCTCGTCGAGCCCCTGCCCCGTCCTCGCCGACACCGCCACGACCGGTGCGTCCTCGATCGACGTTCCGCGCAGCAGCTCGCGCACGTCGTCGGACACCATCGCGATCCAGTCGGGCTCGGCGAGGTCGGCCTTCGTCACCGCCACGACGCCGCGGTCGATGCCGAGGAGGTCGATGATGGCGAGGTGCTCGCGCGTCTGCGGCATCACGCCGTCGTCCGCGGCGACCACCAGCAGCACGACGTCGATGCCGGTCGCACCCGCGACCATCTGCCGGACGAAGCGCTCGTGCCCGGGCACGTCGACGACGCCCAGCACGCGCCCGGAGGGCAGCGCGAGCCGCGCGAACCCGAGCTCGATGGTGACGCCGCGCTCCTTCTCCTCGGGCAGCCGGTCCGGGTTCGTGCCCGTCAGCGCCTCGACG
>JAJZPX010000219.1 GCA_021811025.1 Actinomycetes bacterium | reverse complement strand
GAAGCGGGCCGCTCGAACCTCGGCATCGGGGAAGTGAACGTCGCGGTCCCGGCCGAACAGCAGGATGCCGCCGACGGTGGGGACGTGCTTGCCCTGGTGTCCCGTCACCAGCCGGAGCGTCGTCAGGTCGCGCTCACGGATTGGCCTGATGCCCTCGAACAGCGCCGCCGTTCGCGGCAGATCGACGCCGCTCACGTCCGCCTCGGTGAACGGCTGCTCGTCGTAGCTCTCGCCCCGCGCCGATCTCGCGAGTTCCGCGATCAGCGTGGCGTCCGCGCGACGGTTCGTCGATCCCACGCGCACGTACACGCCCTCGTCGGGCCCTTCGGCCTTCAGGTGGTACGGCCGGGCGGGGCCTGGGAAGACGGTCACGATGAGCAGGTGCGTCGCTCTCCACGGAACGATCTCGATGTCCGGGGCGAGACGAGGGGAGATGCCGTCCGAGAGGATGTTCGCGAGGCGCTCCTCGTCGTCGAGAGGCTCGTCGATGCCCCTGACGTTCCGGCTCCCATCTTCGACTCCGACGACGATGCTGCCTCCGGCCGAGTTCGCGAAGGCCACGGTCGTGCGCAGGATGTGGCGAGGCGACGAGAGGTCGCGCTTGAACTCGAGCGTCTTGCCTTCCGGCTCGGTGAGAAGCGAGGGCGTGTCCACGGTCGGAAGATTACTCGGAAGTCAAGGTAGCCGCAAGACTTCCGAGTAGCCCGGCCCCTCAGCGTCTCGGCCCGTGCCCTCGCTTGCCGAACGCCACCCAGGCGAGCGGCACGGCCGAGGCGGCCATCAGCGCTCGCGCCAGGCCGGGATCGGCCGCATAGAGGGTGGCGCCCGCGACGAGCAGGCCCGCGAACACCAGCCCGGCGGTCATGCGGTTCATCGAGCGCTCGACCCCGCGCATCCTCAGCTCGAGGAGCGGCGTCCGGACGTCGAGCGCGCCGCGCTCCACGAGGTCGAGCATGCGGTCTACGCGCCCGGGCAGGCCGACGAGCTGCTGGAAGACCTTCGTCGCCTCGGCGAGGAAGGTCCGCAATGCGGGGCCGCCCTCCTCGGACACGAGCTTGTTCGCGTACGGCGCGATCGACGTCCACAGGTTGAACTCGGGGTCCATCCCGGTGCACATCCCGGACAGGATGGCCACCGTACGGCCGAGGAGCAGCAGGTTCTCCGGGATCTGGAACGGCATCTCGAGCAGCACCTCGCGGAACTGCAGGCCGAAGCGCATCAGCTCCGCGTGGTCGATCTTGCGCAGGTCGGCCATGCTCATGCCCCAGAAGCGGTCGAACACCTGCGCGGTCACGCGCTCGATGGCCTCGAGGTCGGCGCCGGGGAGGAGCACGCCGAGGGTCCGGTAGCTGCGGACGAGGCGCGACGCGTCCCGCGTGCCGATCGCGATGAGGGCCTCGCGCAGGCCGGTGCGCAGGTTCTCGGGCACTCGGCCGACCATGCCGAAGTCGACGAACGTGAGCCGCCACAGCCGTGACCCGTCCTCGGACGTGCCGGGGAGCGGCGTGACGAAGAGGTTGCCGGGATGGGGGTCGGCGTGGAAGAAGCCGTCCTCGAGAATCTGCCGCATGTAGGCGTCGATGAGGCGCGAGGCGACCTTCTTGCGGTCGATGCCGGCGGCCGTGATCGCGTCGTAGTCGGTGAGCTTGATCGCCGAGACGTCCTCGAGCGTGAGCACTCGGCGGGTCGTGACGCACCAGACGACGCGCGGGACGCGGATGCGCGCGTCACCTGCGAAGTCCTCCGCGAAGGTCTCCGCGTTGTGGCCCTCGGCGAGGTAGTCGATCTCCTGCAGCGTCGTCGCCGCGAATTCCTCGACGAGCGCGCGCACGTCGGCGCGGCGCGCCACGGGCTTGTAGCTTTGCAGCCACCCTCCCACCCGCCGCAGCGCGGCGAGGTCGACGTCGACGATCTGCTCGATGTGCGGACGCTGCACCTTGACGACGACGTCGGCGAACCCGTGCTCCGCGGCCTCCTCGGGGCAGAGGCAGGCTCGGTGCGCTTGGCCGAGGGAGGCGGCGGCCATGGGCGCCGGGTCGAAGGACGCGTAGCGGCCGGCGAGCGGCTTGCCGAGCTCCGCCTCGGCCTTCTCGCGGATGGCGTCGAACGATTCGGCCGGCACCTCGTCCTGAAGGCCGGACAGCTCCTCGGTGATCTCCGGGGGCAGCACGTCGAGGCGGGCCGAGAGGAACTGCCCGACCTTGATCATCAGCCCGCCCATCCCGATCGCCAGCGCGCGGAAGCGGATCGCGGCCTTGCGGCTGCGCCTCGAGCGCGTGCGACGCGTCAAGCCGCCGAGGCCAATCCATGGCAGGACGACCTCCCACCAGAGGAAGCCGGCGGTCACTCGGCCGAAGAAGAAGACGATGCGCCGGTACCTGGCGCGCAGCTGGGACGGGGTCACGTGTCCTCCGGGGGTGTCGGGACCAGGGTAGCGCCTGTGGTGACTATGCCCGTGCCGAAAGGTCGCGGTAAGCCGCAGCCTTCGAACTCCCCACGGAAGTCCCAGGAGATGTGTCTATGAGAGTAGACACTTCGCTTCGCCGAGGGGTAGCATCCGATGACGGGAACGCAGTTGCTGCGCAGGCTGCCGGGCGCGAGGTTGTGTGGAGGTTCGGCGCCGCGAATCGCACGTGCGGGTACGTTGCGGTGAGCGCCTGACGACAGTTCCGATGCATGCACGAGAGGATCTCGGGCCGGGGTTGCTGCGAGCCATCGAACGTGACTTGGAGCCGTGCCTCGGAAAGGGCTGGTTGAGACGATGAGGTACAACGTCGATCTCGAACGCGACCACACCGGTCGGTGGGTCGCTAGCCTGCGGGAGTTGCGGGGGTGCCACTCGCAGGGACGCAGTGTCCGGGGGGCGCTGGGTCGAGTACGCGGGGCGCTGGCCGTGTGCATTGAGCCGCAGGAAGCGGCTTCGGCGGAGCTCGTGCCCCACGTGCATCTGCCTGAACGGGGGCGACGGGCCGTCGGACACTACGACTCCGCGGCGAAGAAGCTCGAGCGCGAGCAGGAGGCGTCGCGCCGAGCAGCCAGGGAAGCGATCGACGTGCTCACCCGCCAGCTCGGGCTAAGCACTCGGGACGCGGCCGAGGTGCTCGGCCTCTCGCACCAGCGCGTGCACCAGCTGCTGCGGCGCGGCTGACTCCACTCGTTGCCGTCACCGCACCGACCGCAGGCACTCCCCGGCCGATCGTGGCCCTCGCGCCGGCTCGGCTTCCAGCGCATGGAAGCGTCACGCTCCGGTGGTCGCCTCGACTTCAGCATCCGCTATCGGCGACCGCTCATGCGCTGCTACACTTCGGCACAGCCTGTGGAAGCAGGCACGGAGAGGGCACACGGTGTAAGGAGACAGGACGATGAAGAACATGGCACGTCCGGCGGTGCTGGTTCTAGCGCTCGCGTTGTGCGCGGCGCTGGTCGTCACCGGCTGCTCGCAAAAGACGGAGAGTCAAGGCTCGAAGGCAGGCACCGATACCGCGAACGACACGTTCACGTTCGCACAGGGCGCGGACCCCAGAGGTCTCGATCCGGCTCGGGTCGACGATCTGGAGTCGGGGAAGGTCATCCAGAACATCTACGAAGGCCTGACCAGGTACGCTCCCGACTCGACGAAGATCGAGCCGTCGTTGGCCGAGTCGTGGGAGGTCAGCCCCGACGGTCTCAGCTACACGTTCCACCTGCGTAAGGGCGTCAAGTTCCACGACGGGACCGACTTCAACGCCGACGCGGTGAAGTTCAACATCGACCGGCAGCTCCCGCCGAAGGTCGACGACAACATGCCGTACGCGAGCTTCACGTTCGGGACCGTCAAGGATGTCGCGGTCGTCGACCCGAACACGGTCAAGATCAACCTCACTCAGAAGAACACCGCGTTCCTGGCGAATCTCGCGATGGGCATGGCGGCTCCGATGGTCAGCCCCAAGGCCCTCCAGGAGAACAACAACGACGTCAACGAGCATCCCGTCGGCACCGGCCCCTACAAGTTCGTCAAGTGGAACAAGGGCGAGAGCGTCGTCCTCGTGCGAAACGACGACTACTGGGGCGAGAAGGCGAAGACCAAGAACATCGTCTTCCGGATCATCTCGGACAACTCGGCGCGCGTCCTCGCCCTCAACAACGGCGAGGTCGACATGATCGACGGCATCGACGCCACAGTCGTGAACAAGATCGAAGAGGGCGGCAACAAGCTCTTCAAGGCGCCGGGCATGAACGTCAACTACATGGCGTTCAACACGACGGCCCCGACGTTCAAGAACGCCGAGGCGCGTATCGCCGTCGCCCAGACCATCAACAAGGATGAGCTCGTGAAGAGCCTCTACCAGGGCTACTCCGAGGTCGCGAACACGATACTGCCGACCTTCATGCCCGGCTACGATCCGGCCGTCAAGCAGGTCTCGTACGATCCCGAGGCCGCCAAGGCCGCGAT
>JAJZPX010000218.1:2638-4432 GCA_021811025.1 Actinomycetes bacterium | reverse complement strand
GCCCCCGCTCGACCGGCGCTAGCGCGGGAGGCCGCCCATGAGCGCGAGCGCAGCCGCGGCTGCGCGCCTCACGGACTCGTCCGGGTCGCGTTCGAGCACGTCCGCGAGCGATTCCGTCCACGCGTAGTCGCGCATCGTCCCGAGCGCGTCGGCGGCCGCCGCGCGCACGCGCACGTCCGGGTCCGTCCGCAGCACCGTGTCGAGCGCATCCCCGGCCGAGGTGTCGCCGAGCTCCCCGAGGGCGCGCGCGGCTGCGGCCCGCGCCTCGGCGTCGGGGCCCTGAAGCGCCGCCACGTATGCGTCCACGTCTGCCTCGTCCGCCATCCCGCTCCTCCTCGGGCCGGCGCTTTCATACCCCCAAACGCGAGGAGGACGCGGGCGAGGCGTCGCGGGCGCGGGGCTCAGTACCGGTCGGCTCCCGACACGAGGTCCTTCACGACCTTCGGGTCCGCCAGCGTGGACAGGTCGCCGAACTCCTCGAGGTCCGTCTCGCCCGCCGCGATCTTGCGCAGGATGCGCCGCATGATCTTGCCGCTGCGCGTCTTCGGGAGGTCGGCCGAGAACTGGAGGTGGTCGGGCTTCGCGATCGGCCCGATGACCTTGCGCACGTGCCCCGCGAGGATCTTCGCGAGGTCCTCGGACGGCGCTTCGACCTGCCGCAGCACGACGTACGCGAAGATGCCCTCGCCCTTGACGGGGTGCGGGAACCCGACGACGGCGGCCTCGGCCACCGCCTCGTGGCTCACGAGCGCGCTCTCGATCTCCGCCGTGCCCAGCCGGTGCCCGGACACCTTGATGATGTCGTCGACCCGGCCGAGCAGCCAGTAGTAGCCGTCGTCGTCCACCAGCGCGCCGTCGCCGGTCACGTAGCGCCCGGGGAACTGCTCGAAGTACACCTCGCGCAGCCGCTTCTTGTCCGGGTCGTTCCACGTGGCGCGGAGGATCCCCGGCCACGGCTTCTCGACGACGAGGTACCCGCCCTCGCCGGCGGGCGCCTCGCTCCCGTCCTCGCGAAGCACCTTCGGCGCGACGCCGAAATACGGCACGGTCGCGGAGCCCGGCTTGAGCGCGACGGCGCCCGGGAACGGCGTGATAAGGAAGCCGCCGCTCTCGGTCTGCCAGTACGTGTCGACGACGGGGCAGCAGCCCTTGCCGATGACGGAGTGGAACCACAGCCACGCCTCGGGGTTGATCGGCTCGCCCACGCTGCCGAGGAGCCGCAGGCTCGAGAGGTCGTAACGGGCCGGCCAGCCCTCGCCGTAGCGCATGAGCGCGCGGATCGCCGTGGGCGCGGTGTAGAAGATGTCGACCTTATACTTCTCGACGATCGACCAGAAGCGCCCCGGGTCCGGATACGTCGGGATGCCCTCGAAGATGAGCGACGTGGCGCCCGCGGCCAGCGGGCCGTAGACGGAGTAGCTGTGGCCGGTGACCCAGCCGATGTCGGCCGTGCACCAGTGCACGTCCTCGTCGCGGTAGTCGAACACGGTCTTGAACGAGTGCGCGGCGAACAGCAGGTAGCCCGCGGTCGCGTGCACCACGCCCTTCGGCTTGCCGGTCGAGCCGCTCGTGTACAGGATGAACAGCGGGTCCTCAGCGCGCACCGGCTCCGGCTCGCACGGCTTGCGCACCTCGGGCGCCGAGACCTCCTGGTGCCACCACGTGTCGCGCCCCGGCTCCATGTCGACGTCGCCGCTGCCGCGCTTCACGACCACGCACGCCTCGACCGAAGGGCACTCGAACAGCGCCTCGTCGGCCGCCGCCTTGAGCGCGACCTTGCGGCCGCCGCGCAGG
>JAJZPX010000218.1:0-2628 GCA_021811025.1 Actinomycetes bacterium | reverse complement strand
GCAGGCCCTCGTCCGCCGTCACCAGCAGCTTCGCCGCGCAGTCCTGGATGCGGCCCTTCAGCGCGGCCGACGAGAACCCGCCGAACACGACCGAGTGGATCGCGCCGATCCGCGCGCACGCCAGCATGGCGATCGGCAGCTCCGGCACCATCGGCAGGTAGATCGCCACGCGGTCGCCGCGCTCGACGCCTTTCTTCTTGAGCACGTTCGCGAACCGGTTCACCTCGAGGTGCAGCTGCTGGTAAGTGAACGTCCGCGAGGTCCCGTCGTCGCCCTCCCAGATGAGCGCCGCCTTGTTGCGCCGCCACGTGCCGAGGTGCCTGTCGAGGCAGTTGGCCGACGCGTTCAGCACCCCGTCCGCGAACCACGTGTAGTCGAGGTCCTCGAACCCGCCCTCGAGCGCCTTCGTGGGCGGCTCGATCCACGTGAGGTACTGCGCGGCCGCCTCCCCCCAGAAACCGGCCGGGTCCTCGAGCGAGCGCGCGTACATCTCCCGGTACGCGTCCATGCTCGGGATCGCCGCGCGCCCCGCGAACGCCTCGCTGGGCGGGAAGAGGCGGCCTTCGGCGCCTAGATGCTCGATCCCACTCTGGGCTGCGTGAAGCTCGTCCGCCATGATGGACCTCCTGCCGACGTTCAGGCTGCCGGGACCGTTGCGAGCGGGAAGAGCCCTCACCCACATTCTGCCACACGCCGCAAGGGCGCCCCGCAGGCTTCGGCTATAATGAGTGTCCCGCTTTCGGGCGGTGTCTTTGTCCCCGACCTCGGAGCATGCGTGTCCGCGACCCCCGCCGTGAAGTACGACATCCTCAGAGCGCGCCTGAAGAACCTCGGCAGCGTGCTCGTCGCGTACTCGGGCGGCGCGGACTCCACACTGCTGGCGTTCTCCGGCCGGGCCGTCCTCGGCGACTCGTGCCTCGCCGTGCTCGCGATCTCGGACACGTATCCCGCCAGCGAGGTGGACGCCGCCGTGCGGACGGCCGCGGAGCTCGGCCTCCCGATCATGCAGGTCGACACGCACGAGCTGACGGACCCGCGCTTCCGCGCGAACCCCGCGGACCGCTGCTACTACTGCAAGCAGGAGCTCTTCGGGCTGCTGCGAGCGGTGGCCGACTCGCGGGGCCTGCGCTTCGTGGCGGACGGGACGAACGCGGACGACCTCTCCGACCACCGCCCCGGCAGCCGCGCGGCGCGAGAGTACGGCGTCGTGAGCCCGCTCAAGGACGCGGGGATGAGCAAGGCCGACGTCCGCGAGGTGTCGCGGATGCTCGGGCTCCCCACGTGGGACAAGCCGTCGCAGTCGTGTCTCGCGTCTCGCTTCCCGTACGGGGAGGAGATCACCGAGGACGGCCTCGCGCGCGTGGCGCGCGCGGAGGAAGCCGTGCGGACGCTGGGGCTGAGGCAGTTCCGCGTCCGAAGCCACGGCGACGTCGCCCGGCTCGAGGTCGACCCGTCCGAGATCGAGCGCGCGTGGGAGCGGCGCTCCGAGATCGCGGACGCGCTGCGCGAGGCGGGGTACACGTTCGCGGCCGCCGATCTCGACGGCTACCGCACCGGCGCGATGAACGAGACGCTCTCGGGCGAGGACGCCTGCGACGACGCCTGAGCCGCGGCGGTCACCCGCCGTCGCGCCCGCCCTTCGCCGCCAGCCTGTCCAGCATGCCGCTGTAGGCTCGGCCGAGTACCGTGCTGACGAAGAAGATCGAGACCCACATCAGGGTCGCGGCCGTCGTGCTGAGGAACGCCACGGGGATCGACAGCGCGAAGATGCCGAGCGGGACGACGCCGCGGAACAGGCGGTAGCGGGCCTCCCTCGTGTCGAAGCCGGGCGCCAGAAGGTCGGGCCTGGACATCACGTACGCCGAGATCAGCACGATGGCCGCCTCCGTGGCGGACAGCGTCGACGCGTACAGCACCGTGGGGGCGACGCCGGAGTAGCCGCCGAGGATCGAGCTCGGGACCGGCAGGAAGGCGATCAGCGCCAGGAAGAGGCCGTTGAGCCAGAGTATCCGCGTGTCCAGACGCTTGATCGTGCTGAAGGCACGCCGGTGAGCCATCCAGAACACGAGGATGTTCGCGAACGTCAGCACGTAGATGTAGACGCGGGGCAGCAGGCCGAAGATCGCCGAGGTCACCTCGCCCGGCGCCGCCGAGGAGGGCAGCGCGGGGAGGCGGATCTCGAGCGCCAGCAGCGTGGCGGCGATCGCGAAGACGCCGTCGCTGAAGGCGAGCAGGCGCGACAGGTCCTCGCCCTGCTCGTCGCGCCGCACGCGTTCCTCGCCCGACAGAGCACGCATGCCGTGCAGGTACCCGTTCGGCCGAGGTGACGCGCGGCGCCTACCTCACGAGCTCACGCATCGCCGCCTGCACCGCCGCCGGGATCCGCTCCTGCAGGCGCTCCGGATCGCCCAGCGCGTTCGACAGCAGCCGGGTCACGAACGGGCGGGCGACGTCGATGATGTCGATGTCGGGGTAGAGAGCGCGCGCGCAGCCCTCGACCGTCGCGAGCGACTTCACGAGCAGTCCGTACCCCGTCGGGACCTCGAGGCCGTTGCGGCGCAGGAGCGCGAGGAAGCCGAGCCCGAAGTGCCTGAAGTCCCGCGTGCCGCCCGGCGCCGTCCGCGCGCC
>JAJZPX010000217.1 GCA_021811025.1 Actinomycetes bacterium | reverse complement strand
CCGTTCAGGCCGCGCTCACCGCGGCCGAGACCGGCCACCTCGTGCTGGCGACCCTGCACACCCAGGACGCGGCCCAGACGATCGACCGGGTAATCGACGTCTTCCCGCCATACCAGCAGCAGCAGGTGCGCATTCAGCTCGCTGGAGCGCTGCAAGGTATAATCAGCCAGCAGCTCCTGCCGACAATTGACGGCAGGAGCAGAGTGGTCGCCACGGAGGTGCTGGTGCCGACGCCGGCTATCCGCAACATGATTCGCGAGGGCAAGACGCACCAGCTCCAGACCGCGATGCAGACGGGACACCAGTACGGGATGTCGACGATGGACGAGTCACTCGCGGATCTGTACCGGCGCCAGCGCATCACTCTGGAGGTCGCTCTGTCCCGCGCCGTCGACCAGACGGTGCTCCGCACGTTGATCGCCAAGACGCAGTAGGGAAGTCGACAGGTCGCAGCACGCCAGGCCGTAAGGAGAGCTCCGGGACATGGCAACCTTCGCATACACCGTGCGTGACAAGGCCGGCAAGATCGTCAAGGGAGCCCTCGAGGGCGATAACCGCGAGAACGTCTCGGCGAAGCTTCGGCAGACCGGCTACCTC
This sequence comes from Actinomycetes bacterium, assembly GCA_021811025.1. Taxonomy (GTDB): domain Bacteria; phylum Actinomycetota; class Coriobacteriia; order Anaerosomatales; family JAJZPX01; genus JAJZPX01. Next base: position 3,863 of record JAJZPX010000217.1, on the reverse strand, counting down.
ATCCTCGACGTTCAGGAGAAGAACGCCGGCCTCTCCGCCCCCATCAAGCTCCGCCCCGGTGGCGGCAGAGTGAAGGCGAAGGACCTGACGGTCTTCTCCCGCCAGTTCGCCACGATGATCAACGCAGGCCTCTCGCTCACGAAGTGCCTCGGCATCCTCGCGGGGCAGACCGAGAGCGCGAACCTCAAAGCGGCGATCTCTCAGGTGGCGAAGGACGTCGAGGCGGGGCAGTCGCTCTCCGACTCGATGGCGAAGCACCCCAAGACGTTCCCCGGCATCTTCATCAACATGGTGCGCGCCGGCGAGACGGGCGGCGTGCTGGACGAGGTCCTCATGCGCGTCGCCGATCACTTCGAGCGCGACGCGGCGCTGAAAGGGAAAATCAAGTCGGCCATGACCTACCCCATCGCGATGTTCGTGCTCGTCATGGTCGTGGCGGCAGCCATGCTCATCTTCGTCATGCCGGTGTTTAAGGACATGTTCGCGAACATGGGCGGGAAGCTGCCGGGCCTCACCCAGGCGCTGATCGACCTGTCGAACTTCCTGCGAGGCATAGGCGGCATCATCGTCGTGGTCGTCATCGTCGCGCTGGGCTTCGCGTTCAGGTCGTGGAAGGAGACGCCGGCCGGCAGGCTGCAGTGGGACACGATCAAGCTCAAGCTGCCGGTCATCGGGCCGCTCGTCCGCAAGATGTCGCTTGCCCGCTTCACGCGCACGTTCGGGACTCTGGTGTCGGCGGGCGTGCCGATCCTCTCGGCGCTCGACATCGTCGGCGACACGTCGGGCAACGAGGTCGTGGCGCGTGCGGTGAGGAAGATCCGCGCCGCGATCAAGGAGGGCGAGACGATCGCCAAGCCGCTCTCCGAGGCCCCCGTGTTCCCGTCGATGCTGGTCCAGATGATCGCCGTGGGGGAGGAGACGGGCGCGCTGGACTCGATGCTGAACAAGGTCGCCGACTTCTACGACGACGAGGTCTCCTCGGCCGTCGACGGTCTGACCTCGATGATCGAGCCGCTCATGATGGCGTTCCTGGCTGGCGTCGTCGGCACGATGGTCATCGCCATGTACCTGCCGATGTTCAACGTCATCAGCCTCGTCAAGTAGCCGCCCTCTGTGACGTTCGGCACATTTTCGCAGGTAGTTCGGTACAAGGGCTAAAGTCAGCGGTTTCCACCTCCGATATCACTCACTGAAGCGCGTGCTCGAAGGAGCGCGCGGATCCGAGAAGGAAGGAGGTGGACATCAAATGAAGATGTTCCGCAAGGACGAGGGCTTCACCCTCATCGAACTCATGGTCGTCGTGCTGATTATCGGTATCCTCGTTGCCATCGCTATCCCGGTCTTCAACAGCGCCAAGGCCAACGCTCAGAAGCGCTCCTGCTTCGCGAACGAGCGCACTCTCGAGGGCGCCGCTCACAGCTACGAGGCGTCGGCGGGCAACATGCCGACCACGGGTATCACGAACCTGGAGTCGGCTCTGGTGCCGGCGTACATCGCGAAGGCCCCGATTTGCCCCGCGAACCCGGCCGCTACTCCGACGATGCAGAACTCGTATGCCTGGGACGGTACGCAGGTCACTTGCCCCACTACGAGCGGGAACCACGGCCACTACTAGGATCGATCGGGCTTCGGCCCAAGCGCGAGGAGGCCCCGGGGTTTCGACCCCGGGGCCCCTTCATTCTCCTCGACACAGCCAATGCGCCTCGGATACGCTTCCATCTGGTCGCGGAACCGGGAGGGCGAGTGGCGGTGCTCATGCGTGCGTTCTACCTTGTCGCCCTCGGCGTCTTCGGCCTGGTCTTCGGCAGCTTCGCCAACGTCGTGATCTGGCGCCTGCCGAGGCGGGAGTCGGTCGTGAGCCCCGGCTCCCGCTGCCCGTCGTGCGGGCATCCCGTCCGGCCTCTCGACAACGTCCCGCTGGCCTCGTGGCTGGTGCTCCGCGGCCGTTGCCGTGACTGCGGCGCGCCCATCCACTGGCGCTATCCTCTCGTCGAAGGGCTGTCCGGCGCCCTGTGGGTGTCCGCCGGGCTGCTCTTCGGCCTCACCGCGCGCGCAGGCGTCGCGATCGTCCTCTTCTACCTGCTGATGATCCTGTCGTTCATCGATCTCGACGTCATGCGGCTGCCGAACGTGCTGGTGGTTGTGCTGGCCGTCGCCGGCGTGGTCTTCGTTGCGGTCTCCGCGGGGACCGGCCTTCCGCTCGCCCCATTGACCTGGGCCCCGGCGGCGGGGTTGTTCGCAAGTCCCCTCGCGTCCGCGCTCGTCGGCGTCGCCGCGGGATCGGGGCTGCTCGCGCTCATATCCGCCGGGTATCGGCTCGCCCGGGGGCGTAACGGCCTTGGGATGGGCGACGTCAAGCTGATGGCCGCGGGAGGCCTGTTCGTCGGGCCGTACGTGCTGCTCGCGCTCTTCCTCGGCTCGGCCCTGGCCACGGTGTACGGGCTGTCTGTGGCGGGGCTGAAGAAGCAGCCGGAGGAGGGGGTGCTGCTCGTCCCGATCCCATTCGGGCCCTTCCTCGCGGCGGGACTCGTGCTCGCCGCGGCTTTCGGACCCGCGCTGTGGTCCGCGTACGTGCACGCGCTCTCGCTCTGAAGACACGTTAAGGCCCAAGGCCGATACCGCCGATAATCGCAGACGAGGCACATGCATGGGCAGCCGGGTGCGTGCCTGGAATTGCCAGTCGGTCCGCACGGTGTGCTATCCTGCACAAGGGGCTCATGGCAGCGGCAGAAACCGAAGTCGTTCGACGTGGCAGCTGTAGAGGAGGACGTCCATGGGCTTGTTCTCCATCGGGGGCAATTCGGCTCCGATCGGACTCGACATCGGGACGGACCATATCCGCGCTGCCCAGTTCCGTTCTGCCAGCGACGGCATCCAGCTGGTCAACTACGGGATAGCCGACGTTCCCATCGGAGCGGTGGTCGAGGGCGAGATCATCGACTCGGAAGCGACGACCTACGCGATCAAGGACCTGTGGCGACACGCCGGCATGAAGGAGAAGAGCGTCGCCATCGGGGTGTCGAACCAGAAGGTCGTCGTCCGTCTCATCGACCTTCCCTACATGGACGAGACCGAGCTCCAGGGGGCGATCCAGTACCAGGCGCAGGACTACATCCCGATCCCCGTGGGCGACGCCATACTTGACTGCCACATCATCTCGGACTACGTGACGCCTAACGATGAGCACATGATGGAGGTGCTGCTCATCGCCGCGCAGCGCGACATGATCTCGTCGGCGGTCGCGGCCGTGGAGAACGCCGCCCGCAAGCGCGAACGCATCGATCTCACCTCGTTCGCCATCGTGCGCGCGCTGATGGGCTCCTCGATGGCGGTGCTCCCGGATCTCGACCACGATCCCGGGGAGGCCGTGGCCGTGGTGCACGTCTCGTCGGGGATCACGAACATCGCCGTCGTCGAGTCCGGGGTTCCTCGCTTCACCCGCATTTCCCTGCTCGCCGGCAACGAGTTCACGAAGGCGATCAGCAACATGCTCAACGTGACGTTCGACGAGGCCGAGCAGATCAAGCTCCGCGTCGGCCTCCCCGACATCGAGGCGACTGGTGCGCAGCAGGCTCCGGCGGACGAGCGGGACCGAGTCGCGCAGGACGCTCTCGAGCGTGAGGTCAACAAGTTCATCGCCGAGGTCAGGCGCTCGCTCGACTACTACCTCACTCAGACGACCCAGATCCGGTCCATCCGCCAGCTTCTCCTGACGGGCAGCGCCGCGCAGCTGAACAACTTCGCCGTGTATCTCGAGAAAGGGCTCCAGGCGAAGGTCGTGCTCGCGGACCCGCTCTCGTGGATCCGGGTGTCCCCGCAAGTCGGCGGGCTGGTCAGCTCCGACCGTCTGGGATGAGAACGGA
>JAJZPX010000216.1 GCA_021811025.1 Actinomycetes bacterium | reverse complement strand
GGCCACGCGAACGTCGAGTCCGACGACCTCGACATCCTGAAGGGGTGACGATGCCGCTCTGGCTGACAGCCGTGCTCGTGCCCGCCATGCCGGCGGCGTCGTTCGTCGCGCTCGCCGCGCTGCGCAGGCGCATCGGGCAGCGCGCCGGCTTCGTGGCCGTGGGCGCGCTCGCGGTCTCGCTCGCCGCCGCCCTCGCGCTGTTCGTCCGCGTGCTCGGCCTCAAGGGCGCGGCCGAGCCCCTGGTGCACGCGTCGGTCCCCTGGGCCGTGGTCGGCGGCAACGCGATCGACTTCGGCGTGCTCGTCGACGGCCTCTCCTCGTCCGTGATGCTGATGGTTGGGATCGTCGCCACCATGGTCGTGACGTACGCCGTCGGCTACATGCACGGGGACGAGCGCTTCGCGTGGTTCTTCGCGGCCATCTCGCTGTTCACGGCGTCCATGTTCGGCCTCGTGTCGGCGTCCAACCTCCTGCAGATCATGGTCTTCTGGGAGGTCATGGGGCTGTGCAGCTACCTGCTGATCGGTTTCTGGTACGAGCGGCCGGAGGCGCGCAGCGCTTCGATCAAGGCGTTCCTCACGACACGCGTCGGCGACATGGGCTTCCTCACCGGCGTCATCCTGCTGTTCGTCCGCTACGGCACTCTCGACCTCCCCGCGCTGTTCCGCGCGGCCGAGAAGGCGCCCGACCGGCTCTTCCTCACGCTGGCGTGCCTGCTGCTGTTCTTCGGAGCGGTGGGCAAGTCCGCGCAGTTCCCGCTGTACTTCTGGCTGCCGCACGCAATGGCGGGCCCGACGCCGGTCTCGGGCCTGCTGCACTCCGCGACGATGGTCGCCGCGGGCGTCTTCCTGGTGGCACGCACGTACCCGCTGTACGAGACGGCGCGCTACGCGCTGCCGTTCCTCGCGTGCGCGGGGCTGTTCACAGCAACCTTCGGCGCGCTGCTCGCGCTGACCGAGACGGACATCAAGCGCACGCTGGCGTACTCCACGATGAGCCAGCTCGGCTACATGATGGGGGCGCTGGGCGTAGGCGGGCTCGTGGCGGCCGTGTTCCACCTCATCACCCACGCGTTCTTCAAGAGCCTGCTGTTCCTGGGGGCCGGATCGGTGATCCACGGCTCCGGGACGCAGGACGTGAGGGAGATGGGCGGGCTGGCAAGGACGATGCCGGTGACGAACGCCACCTTCCTCATCGGGACGTGCGCGATAGCCGGCCTCCCGCCGCTGGCCGGGTTCTTCAGCAAGGACGCGATCCTCGCGTCGTTGTGGGGCGGCAAGGCGGTCGGGCAGCCGCTCGCGATGCTGCTGTTCGTCGGCGGGCTGCTCACCGCTGTGCTCACCGCGTTCTACATGTTCCGCCTGTACTTCGCCGTCTTCCTCGGCCAGGAGAAGACGCACGCTCACGAGTCGCGCGCGATCATGGCGGCGCCGCTCGTGGTTCTCGCGTTCGTCACCATCGTCGCAGGCGCAGCGAACCTCCCCGGCGGCCACCCGGTGTTGACGGCGCTCGTGGCTCCGCAGGAGCACGAGGAGCTCGTCCTGTGGGTGATGGCGACGTCGATCGCCGCGGCAAGCGGGGGCGCGTACGTGGCGTGGTCGCAGCACAAGACGCGGCTCGCGGCGGTGTACGGGCTCGAGCGCTACGTGGTCTACGAGCGCGGGCAGGGGCACTTCTTCGAGCGCTTCTACGGCTTCACCTTCATCAAACCGGTGTTCGCGCTCTCCGAGTTCCTCCGGAACCTGGACTTCGACCGCCTCATCGCCGCGCTGGTGGTCGCCCCCGTGTTCAAGCTGAGCGACGCGCTTCGCCACGCCGACATCGACACCGTCTACACGGCGGTGTTCGTCAACGGGACGACCAGGGCGGCGGACGGTCTCGCCGCGTTCGACGGCGGGGTCGTCGACCGCGGAGTGGGGCTGGTGGGCAAGGTGTGGCTCGCGATAGCGCGTGCCTTCCAGGGGGTCGACCTCCGCGCCGTGGACCGCACGGTCGACGGAGTGGGCGAGGCCGTCAACGGCCTCGGCCGGATCCTGCGCAAGTGGCAGAGCGGATTCGTCACCAACTACGCGCTGCTCATGCTCGGCCTCGGCGCGCTCATCTTCTACCTGGCGGTAATCCTGACGAGGGGGAAGTCATAGTGAGCAACATCCCGTACCTGTCCGTCCTGACCGCCCTGCCGATCGCCGCGTCGCTCCCGCTGCTGGCGGTCCCCGCGGCGAACGAGCGGCTCGTGCGCCTCGTCGCGCTGGCCGGCACCGGCGTCGTCTTCGCGTGGACGGTGCTCCTGCTCACGCTGTACCGCCCGGGCGGGGGGATGCAGTTCGTCGAGGACTACCCGTGGGTCCCCGTCATCGGGATGCGCTACCACCTCGGCATGGACGGCCTGTCGCTGCCGCTCGTGTTCCTGGCCGCGCTGCTCCCGCTGCTGTGCGTGATCTACGCATGGCGCCAGGACACTCAGCCCAAGACGTTCTTCTTCCTGATCGCGCTGCTGCAGGTCGGCATGATCGGCGTCTTCCTCGCGCTCGACTACGTGCTGTTCTACATCTTCTGGGAGATAGTGCTCGTCCCGATGTTCTTCCTCATCAACATCTGGGGCGGCGAGCGGAGGCGCTACGCCGCGGTGAAGTTCTTCATCTTCACGCTGGCCGGCTCGGTCGTCATGCTGCTCGGTATCCTGCTGCTGTGGTTCAACGGCCCGGCCGTGCGCACGTTCGACGTCCTCGCGCTCGCGCGCTTCGGACAGGCGGGCGGGTACCCCGTGCCTCTGCAGATGTGGGTCTTCGCCGCGCTCTTCCTGGGCTTCGCGGTGAAGGTGCCGATCTTCCCGTTCCACACGTGGCTGCCCGACGCTCACGTCGAGGCGCCCACGGTCGGATCGGTGCTGCTCGCCGGCGTGCTGCTCAAGATGGGCGGCTACGGGTTCCTCCGCATGTCGTTGCCCACGCTCCCGGACGCGTTCAAGCTGGGGTGGGGGACGGCGCTCGCGGTGCTCGGCGTCATCAACATCGTCTACGGCGCGGCCCTCGCGCTGACGCAGAAGGACCTCAAGAAGATGGTCGCGTACAGCTCGATCGGGCACATGGGATTCGTCGTGCTGGGGATCGCGGCCGCGACGCCGGCGGGGGTCGACGGCGCGGCCATGCAGATGTTCACGCACGGCATCATCACCGGAATGCTGTTCCTCCTCGTCGGCATGATCTACGAGCGATACCACACGAAGGAGCTCGCGAAGCTGCGCGGGCTGATGACCGAGGTGCCCACGCTGTCGGTGGTGCTCGTCTTCGCGAGCTTCGCCTCGCTCGGCCTGCCGGGGCTGGCCGGGTTCGTGGGCGAGTTCCTGTCGCTGATGGGCGGGTTCGAGCGGTTCCCGTACGTCGCGATGTTCTCGGTCATCGGCATCGTGCTGACCGCGGCGTACTTCCTGCGCATGCTCCAGCAGGTCGTCTTCTCGCCGAGGACGCCGGAGGTCCAGATCGCGTGCTCCCAGCCGTACGACGTTCGGCCGAACGAGATGGTCGCGCTCATCCCCCTGATGAGCTTCACGCTCTTCCTCGGCGTGTACCCGCTGCCGTTCCTGCAGATACTCGACCCGTACGCCGCCTACATCGCGAAGATCCTCGGGGTGTAGCGGATGGCGTCATCGGTCATCGCGTTCTCGCCGGAGATCCTGCTTGCGGTCTGCGCCCTCGGGCTGATCTGCCACGACGTCCTTCTGCCCGAGCGCAAAGCGGCGATCCGATGGATAGCGCTCGCCTCCGTGCTGGCGATGCTGGCCGCATCCGCCTACGTCGCGGCGAACGCGGGCGCGCTCGCCGGGCCGCACTTCGACGGCGCGCTCGTGCTCGACGGCTACACGACGTTCGCCCGCGTGCTGTTCGGGTGCGCCGGCGCGCTCGTGATCCTCGCGAGCTGGGACTTCTACGGCGAGCGGAGCGTGGCGGAGTACTTCACGCTGTTCATGCTCTCTCTCGTCGGAGAGGTCGTCATCGTGGCCGGGACCTCGCTGCTGATGCTCTTCATCGGCATCGAGCTGCTCGCCATCCCCACGTACGCGCTCGTCGCGCTGCTCAAGCAGCAGGAGATGGCGGTCGAGGCCGGCCTCAAGTACTTCCTGCTCGGCATGTTCGCCTCGGTGGTGATGCTGTACGGCGTCGCGTTGCTGTACGGAGCGTTGCACACCGTCGGCTACGTGCAGCCGCTGTTCGCGGCGCCGTCGGGGCTGAGCGCCGCCGCGCGCGGGCTGGTGCTGTTCGGCTTCTTCTTCCTGATGATGGGCATCGGCTTCAAGGTGGTCGCGTTCCCGTTCCACTTCTGGAGCCCGGACGTGTACGCCGGCGGCTCCACACCGGTCGTGGCGTACGTCTCGACGGTGCCGAAGGTGGCGATCCTGCTCGCGTTGTTCAGGATACTCGGCCCGGACTTCGCCTCGCTGTGGCCGGCCGGCCGCGCGTTCATCGCCGCGCTCGCCG
>JAJZPX010000215.1 GCA_021811025.1 Actinomycetes bacterium | reverse complement strand
TCGCGAGACGTCCTCAAGTCGTGACGTGCAGGCCGACACGCCGAGGGGAGGTGGCTCCCTGCTCAATGGAGCCGGGAGATTGCCAGGCACAGGGCGAAGTTGCCAAGCTCGAGACATGTGTCGCAACAGACCGGGGTCCCCTGAAAGCGAACAGGCCAGGCCCGACACGGCACCTGACCTGCTTGTTGCTGGTGGGCGATGAAGGATTTGAACCTTCGACCTCTTCCGTGTGAAGGAAGCGCTCTCCCCCTGAGCCAATCGCCCGTTGTCGCGCTCGCTTCGGAGCGGCGAACGGTATTCTACCACGCCGCGCAACGAACGCCACCTGAAGCATCGTCCGCGTGAAGATGCGTGACGATCGGGTCCACGATTGGGCCCGGAATCTGCCTGACCGCCATCGCCACGAACGACCAAGGCGATCCGGCATGTCGTTGTTGACCGCACCATGTGGTATTGCATATGATACCGTCATGCCTCGGCGAGTCGTCATCGACACCTGTGTGTTCGCCTCGGCGCTCCGCTCCCGGCGCGGTGCATCGCATCGTGTGTTCATGCTCCTCGGCAGGGCGGACTTCGAGATCGCACTTTCGGTGCCACTCGTGATCGAGTACGAGGACGTGGCCAAGCGGATGACAAGTGTCACAGGATTGCCGGATGAGGACGTTGACGACATCCTCGACTACCTGTGCAGCGTGGCGCACCTTCAGGAGATCCATTTCCTGTGGCGCCCCGTGTTGAACGATCCGCGGGACGACCACGTGCTCGAGCTGGCGGTCGAGTCAGGGTGTAAGCGGGTAGTGACGCACAACGTGAAGGACTTCGCCGGTGCAGAGCGGTTTGGCGTCACACCGGTCACGCCCGGGGAGTTCCTGCGAAGCATCGGAGGTGCATGACGATGAGCACGATCAGCCTGCGTCTTCCGGAGTCGCTGCACAAGCGCGTGCGCGAGCTCGCCAAAGCGGAAGATGTCTCCATCAACCAGCTCATCACCACCGCACTCGCCGAGAAGATGTCCGCGCTGATGACGGTGGAGTATCTCGGAGAGCGCGCCGCGCGAGGCGAGCGCGGCAGGTTCGAGCGCGCCATGCGTAAGGTGCGCGACGGCGAGCCGGAGGAGTGCGACCGCCTCGAGCCGGGCAAGCCCGCGGCGCGCGCGCGGCGCGGGAGGAGCGCTTAGCCTCGCCCGTAGCCGCGCGGGTGCGAGCGGTGCCAGCGCCAGGCGTCCTCGACCATCGTCGCGAGCTCGCCGCGTTCGGGCGTCCAGCCGAGGTCGTCGCGCGCCCGCTCGTGCGACGCGACGAGCACCGCGGGATCGCCCGCGCGCCGAGGCCCGATCCGCAGCTCCACCTCGACGCCGGTGACCTCGGCGCACGCGCGCACGACCTCGAGGTTGCTGTAGCCTTGCCCGTTGCCGAGGTTGAACGCGCCGCCGCCTCCGCCCCCGCCCGCCTGCAGCCGCTCGAGCGCGAGAGCGTGGGCGCGCGCGAGGTCGAGCACGTGGATGTAGTCGCGCACGCACGTGCCGTCGTGCGTGGGGTAATCGCCGCCGTAGACCTCGAAATCGCGCCTCCCGTCGGCCATCGCGCCAAGGATGCGCGGGATGATGTGCGACTCCGGCTCGTGCGCCTCCCCCAGCGACCCGTCCGGCCACGCGCCGGCCACGTTGAAGTACCGCAGCCGAACGGCGTCGAGCCGCCCCGTCGCCTCGCGCGCGCGCAGCTCCTGCTCGAACGCCAGCTTGCTCGCGCCGTACTTGTTGACGGGGATCGTGAGCGCGTCCTCCGGGATCGGCAGCACGCGCGGCTCGCCGTACACCGCCGCAGTCGAGGAGAACCCTATCCGGCGGACGCCCGTGCGCTCCATCCAGTCGAGCATGCGGGTGGGGCGGATGACGTTGTTGTCGAGATAGCGCTCCGGCTGGCGCTCCGACTCCGCGACCTCGATGTAGCCCGCGAGGTGCATGACGGCGTCGCAGCCCGGCAGCACGTCGGCCAGCACCTTGCGGTCGCCGACGTCGCCCACGACGAGCTCCGCCCGCGCGTCGACGGCCTCACGGTGGCCCTTCTCGAGCGTGTCGAGCACGACGCACTCGTGCCCGCGGTCGAGCAGCAGCCGCGTCGTCACGCTGCCGATGAAGCCCGCGCCGCCTGTCACGAGGATGCGCATCGGCTCACACGTCCGCCGGGGCCGGCGTGCGGTGCACGAGCTCGCGCAGGAAGAGCCGCGTGAAGCGTACGCCGCCGATGAGAGTCCGCCGCCACATCTTGCGGGGCTCCTGGATCAACCGGAACAGCCATTCGAGGCCCGCCTTCTGCATCCAGCGCGGCGCTCGCTTGCAGACGCCGCTCCACACGTCGAAGCTCCCCCCAACTCCCATCGCGAACACGTTCCCCATCCGACCGAGTTGCTCGGCGATGAAGTACTCCTTCCGAGGGCTCGGCATCGCCACGAACAGCAGCCGGGCTCCGCTCGCTGCGATCGCATCCGCGACCCTCTCGTCGTCTTCGAAGTACCCGTGATACGCACCGGCCACGCGCAGCTGCGGGTAGCGCTCGCGCACCACCCCACCGAATGCCTGCAGGACGTTCTCGCGCGCACCCAGGAAGAAGACGGGCCACCCCTCACGCTCTGCCGCTGCGAGCAGGTCCGCCATCAGATCGATGCCTGTGACCCGCTCGGGAAAGGGCACGCCGAGGACACGACCCGCCCAGACTATGGACATGCCGTCGGCGTTGTTGACGGGACACGCCGTGATGATCTGGCGCAGCCTGGCGTCGTCCTCCATCAGCACGACCTTGCCGGCATTCGTCACCACATGCTGGACCGGCTCGCCCGACTCTATCAGCCCGACACAGCGGACGAGAGTCTCCTCCATGGTGAGCGGGTCGACCGGGACCCCGAACAACAGCGGCCGGCCCCCCACTACTCGCACCCTCCGAGGGGCACGATACCCTTCTCGAGCGCCTCCACGACCCGCCCCGAGACCCTGTCGTCCCACAGCGGCGGCAGCTGCCAGTCGCGCGACGACGTGAGCGCCTCGGCGAGGCCTTTCAGGATGTCGTCGCGGTGCGCCTGCACGAGGCGGTTGCTGCCCACGCCGGTGGGGGGAGGCAGCGTCACCCACCGCTCGGTGTTCCGGCGCACCGTCACGCACGGCGTGCGCAGCATGCACGACTCCTCCTGAACCCCGCCCGAGTCCGTGACGATCGCCGCGGCGTCGCGCTGAAGCGCGAGCATGTCGAGGTACCCGACGGGGTCGACGAGCTGGATGTTGGGCGTCCCCTCCCCCACGCCCGCCTCCGCGAGGGCGGGACGCGTGCGCGGGTGCACGGGCATGAGGACCGCCAGCGGCGCCTCGGCCAGCGCGGCCACCACGTGCGTCAGGCGCTCGGGGTGGTCGGTGTTCTCCGGCCGGTGGATCGTGGCGAGCACGTACTCGCCCGCGGTCAGGCCGTGCTGCCCGCAGGCCTCGCGGCCCTCAGCGCGCTGCAGGTTGCGCAGCAGCGCCTCGGCCATGATGTTGCCCACGAAGTGGACGCGCCCCGCCTCGACGCCCTCTCGGCCGAGGTTGGCGACCGCGTCCTCGGTCGGTGCGAGCAGCATCGCGGACAGCTGGTCCGTGACGAGGCGGTTGACCTCCTCCGGCATCGACATGTCGCCCGAGCGCAGACCCGCTTCCAGGTGGATCACCGGGATCTGAAGCTTCGCGGCCGCCAGCGCGCCCGCCAGCGTGGAATTCACGTCGCCCACCACCATGATGCCGTCGGGGCGCTCCGCCGCGAACAGCTCCTCGAGCCGCATCATCGCCGTGCCGGTCTGCACCGCGTGCGTGCCCGAGCCGACGCCGAGGAGCCACGACGGGGGCGCGATGTCGAGGTCGCTGAAGAAGACGTCCGACATCGTGGTGTCGTAGTGCTGGCCGGTGTGAGCGATGGGCGCCTCGATGCCGGCGGCAGCCAGCACGGGCAGCAGCGGGCCGACTTTGATGAAGTTCGGGCGCGCGCCGACGATCACGATGATGCGCATGCAGGTCCTTTCAGGCGGGTCGGACGAAAGCTTACCGCAAAGCGCCTCCGGACCGCTGGAGGACGCGCCCCGCAGCGCCCGTCCGCTATAGTGTGACGGACGGAGGAGCGAGGCTGGAGGTGCTCGTGGGCGAGCGGGTGACGGTCTTCGGTGCGGGGTACGTCGGCCTGGTGACGGGAGCCTGCCTCGCGTCGTCCGGCCACGAGGTCCGCGTCGTGGACGTCGACCGGCGCAAGCTCGACGCGCTCGCCACCGGAGTCGCGCCGTTCTTCGAGCCCGGGCTCGACTCGCTCATCTTCGACGCCTCGGCCGACGGCCGCCTGCGGTTCCTGCATCCCGAAGACGTGGGGACGCCGGACCCGTTCTGCTTCGTGGCGGTCGGCACCCCCTCGACGACCGGGGGCGCGGCGGACCTGCGGCACGTGCGCGAGGTGATCGGCCTCGTCGGCCGAACGGGGGATCGCGGCACCGTC
>JAJZPX010000214.1 GCA_021811025.1 Actinomycetes bacterium | reverse complement strand
CCCGCCCCCCCGTCGCCGCCGCTCGTCCTCCTCACCCGACCGCCGGGGGCGCGGTCCGCGCGCGGCGGGGAATACAGCCAGTCTCAAACGAACGGCCGAGGGGGTCGAGGGATGGACGCATCCGACCGGAGCGAGCGGCTCGCCGTAGGGCGCGAGCGCCGCGCCGGGCGTGAGGCACGTCGCCGTCCGCCGTTCCATCCCATGCGCTCGGCCGCGATCATCGCGGGCAAGACCACCGCTACCGCGACGCGGCTGCTGCGCGTCGGTGGCGGAACGTCGCTCCCGGGCCTCGTCGCCGACCGCGTGCACCCGGGCCTCGTGCGGGAGCTGGCGGAGCAGGTGAGCGACGGGTTCGTGATCGTCACGGGCACGAACGGCAAGACGACCACCACGAAGATGCTGGCGGGCATCCTGCGACGCGACGGCACCCGCGTCATCAGCAACGACTCCGGCTCCAACCTGCACCGCGGCATCTCGTCGTCCCTCGTCAGCTCGGCCGACATCCTCGGCAGGAGCCTCGGCGGCGCGGACATGGCGGTGCTCGAGGTGGACGAGGGCTCGATGCCCGACGTCGCGTCGGACGTAAGGCCGCGGGTGGCGCTCGCCATGAACTTCGTACGCGACCAGCTCGACCGGTACGGCGAGGTGGACACGATCGTCGCGACGGTGGGGAGGACGCTGGACGCGCACCCCGGCATGACGACGGTGCTGAACGCGGACGACCCGTACGTCGCCGGGCTGGCGCGGCACGCGCGCGGGCCCGTCGTCCATTACGGGGTCGACGACCCGGGTCTCGACGCGCGCCCCGACCCGCTGCTCGAGGCGATGTACTGCCGCTCCTGCGGCTGCGAGCTCGCCTTCCGCAAGCGCTACTACGGGCACAACGGCGACTGGCGGTGCCCGCGCTGCGGGCAGCAGCGCCCGCGGCTCGACTACGCCGCCACCGACGTCGAGCTCACCCCGCGCTCCTCGGCGTTCACCCTTCGCGGGCGAGGCGAGAGCGTGCGGATCGAGCTGCCGGTGCCGGCGCTCTACAACGTCTACAACGCGTTGGCGGCGGCGTCGGCGGCGTGCGTCGCGGGGGCGTCGACCGAAGCGGTGGCCGGGGAGCTGACCGCGTACCATGCCGCATTCGGCCGGATGGAGACGCTCGACGTCGACGGGCGGGACTGCATCCTGCTGCTCTCGAAGAACCCTGTCGCCGCGCGCCAGGCGCTCGCCGCCGTGCTCGTCGGCGACGAGCCCAAGCACCTCGCCTTCGCGCTCAACGACAACTTCGCGGACGGCCGCGACATCAGCTGGATCTGGGACGTCGACTTCGAGGACTACGACCTCTCGCGGCACACGGTGGCCGCGACGGGGACGCGCGCGGAGGACATGGCGCTGCGGCTGAAGTACGCCGGGGTGCCCGCGGACGACATCCTCGTGGAGCGCGACGTCTCCGCCGCGCTGCGCGCGCTCGTGCGCGACATGCCCCCGGGCGGGCTGGCGCACGCCCTCGCGACGTACACCGCGATGATCGCCATACGAAACGCGTTCGCGGGCGACGGCAGCACGTTCACCCACCTCGGCCGGCTGATGAGGAGAGGGAATGCCTGATCGCGAGCTCACCGTCTTCCACCTGTACGCCGACACGCTCAACCTCTACGGCGACTTCGGCAACGTGCAGGCGCTGCGGCGGCGGTGCGAGTGGCGGGGCATCGGGTGCCGCGTGGAGAACGTCGGCATCGGCCACGCGGCGGACTTCCGCGACTGCGACCTCCTGTTCGTCGGCGGCGGGCAGGATCGCGCGCAGTCGCTCGTGGCGGACGACCTCGTGAAGCACGGCGAGGTGATACGCGAGCGCGTCGAGGACGGCATGGTCGCGCTCGCCGTCTGCGGCGGGTTCCAGCTGCTCGGGCGGTCGTTCCTCACGTCCGAGGGCGTCACGCTGCCGGGCATCGGCGTGTTCGCGGCCGATACGGTCGCGGGGACGGGACGGCTCATCGGCGACGTCGTCGTGGACTGCGGCGCGACGCCGCACGAGTGGCTGCGCGACGGGGGCGACGCCACGCTCGTCGGCTTCGAGAACCACTCGGGGCACACGCGCCTCGACCCGGGCCTCGAGCCGCTCGGCCGGGTGGTGTGCGGCTACGGCAACGAGGGCGCCGGCAGCTTCGAGGGAGCCGTGTATCGCCACTGCATCGGCACGTACCTGCACGGCTCGCTCCTCCCGAAGAACCCGTGGCTCGCCGACCGCCTCATCGCCACCGCGCTCGAGCAGCGCTTCGGCACCGGCGCCCCGTTCCCGCCCCTCGACGACCGGCTCGAGCGGCTCGCGCACGAGCGCGCGGTCGCGCACTGCAGGGCGTGAGAAGACTCACAGGTCGCGGATCGTCTCCGCCAACTGGCGCCGGGCCGAGCGGATCGCGGCCGCGCCGGCGAGCGTCACGGTGCCGGCGATGGCGGCGATGACGACCCCGAGGTAAGCCCACGGCACGGCCAGGTGCTCGGGCGGAGGGTCGAACACGCCGGTGAGTATCCCGACGATCGCGGCGGACAGCACGAACCCGCCGAGCGCGCCGAGCACCACGCCGCCGATCGTGACGAACGACGCCTCCCCCCACACGAACGCCGCGAGCTGCTCCGCGCGCGCGCCGAGGGCGCCGGTGATGGCGAACGTCCGGCGACGCTCGGAGTAGCCGACCACGAGCACGAGGCCGGACGCGGCGGCGGCCAGCGCGACGGCGAACGCGAGCTCAAGCCGGGTGAGACCGGACAGGTCGACGGCCGTGAGGCCCGAGAGCGTGACCTTCAGCTCCGAGTCGATGTCGGTAACGTTCGCGCCCGAGGCCGGCCCGAGCACGCGGCGGACGGAGCGCGCCACGGCAGGCGGAGAAGCGCTCGTCTTCACGAGCAGCGTCTCGTACCCGCCGTTGCCGGTCATCCTCGCTACGTAGCCCGCATTCGCGACGAGGAACGAGTCACGGGGCGCCGTCGGGAACTCCTTCGCGATTCCGACGTAGCGGAACGGCACGACGTGGTACGCATGGTCCTTCGCCGACTGCAGCCGCAGGCGGATGAGGTCGCCGGGCCGCAGCTGGAAGTCGTTGACCGTCTCGGCCGCTACGAGGACGCCGTCCGGCGTCGCCGCCAGCCTTCGCAGCACCTCGTCCGCTCTGCCTCCCTGAAAGAACGCGTCCGACATCGGCGTGACCCGGCCGATCGTCCGGGGATCGATCCCGAACAGGTCCTGCAGGTCGTTCCCGACGTACGCGAATCGATGCTGCATCGGCTGCACCCCGGTTACCCCCGGCATGCTCCGCACCCTCGCCTCGAGCCCCGCAGGGAGCGCGGACCCGGCCGAGGAGACGGTCACGTCGGCGCCGTTGGTGAGTTCGGCGTCGACGCGCGCCTGCCGGCCGTAGGTCGTGTTGAAGACGGCGACCGACACCGCGAACGAAGCGGTGAGCGCCATGACGACGAGGCCGCGCGTCAGCAGCCTCTCCTGACGCGCCATCGAGGAGGCCACCGCGCCGGCGAGCGTGCGGGCGAAGGGCCTGAAGGCGCGCGCGAGCACCTTGCGGCCGCGCGTGAGGGCCAGACGGGCCAGCCGCCGGCTCAGAAGCGCGGCGCCGAGCCAGAGCATGATCGGAGCGAGGAGGGTCAAGTAGTCGATGGAGATGGTGGGAACGCCCTCGGGGACGAGCACGACCTGGTAGGCATTCCGCAGCGACTCCCAGTAGATGAGGCCGGCGGCGGCGAGCAGCAGCACGTCGAGGTACAGCCGCGACCACAGCGGGGGCCGCGATCCCCCGACCGTGATCTCCGCCGCCTTGACACTCAGCGCTCTGGCGTCGCTCATCGCCGGCACGCCGATCGCCGCGGCGGCCGTCGCGAGCCCGCCGGCACCCGCCACCGCCCACCACGCCAGCGTGACTCCTGCTGGCAGCAGCGGCGCGCCGAAAGCCGCGCGACCGGCGAGCGCGGCGACCGCGAGCCCGAGCGCGATGCCGAGCACGCCGGCGAGCGCGGCCTCGGCCAGCGCGGGCGCGAGCACCATGCGAGGGCTCGCGCCCCGCACGCGCAGGAGCGCCTGCTCGCGCCGTCGCTGCACGCGGCTCGCCTCGGCCGCGGCCAGAGCGACGAGCACGCCGAGCAGAACGCCCGGCAATCCGAGGAAGACGAAGAGCAACTCGCAGTAGACGGCGTCCTTGCGCGCGCCGTCGAGCTGCGCGGCTAGGTTGTCCCCCACCCGCGCCTCGCCGGCGAACCGCGCCTCGAGATTGCGTGCAGATGCGAGCAACCGCTGGAAGGCCTGCCCCGGGTCGGACGGCAGGTCGTGACGCAGCGCGACGTGCACCTGCGTCTCGACGGCCGCGGGATTCGAGGCTGCGGCCGGGTCGAACAGCCGGTGCCACTCGCCGATCGGCACGAGCACAACGTTGTCGGGCGGCGCGGTGACGCCGGAGCCGGCGGGAGCGCCGACGGTCTGGAACAGCGAGTCGATCGCCGGGAGGTCGAC
>JAJZPX010000213.1 GCA_021811025.1 Actinomycetes bacterium | reverse complement strand
GATCTAGCGCGGTGACCGGCTTGCCGGTCACGTCCGACAGCCACACCCGCATTCCGTCCGTCTCGCCCCAGAGCCGCTGCTTCATGTGCGCGTAGTCCTCGGACTTGGCGACGAGGAACGTGTGCGAGTTGGTGTGGGACTCGACGTCGTAGCCCTCGTCGGCGAGCTTCTTCAGGTCGGACTCGTGCATGAAGTACTTGCTCGACCCCACGATCCACTTCTTCGTGACGAAGAACGTCGCGGTGAAGCCGTACTTCTTCAGGATCGGCACCGCGTTCTTGAGCTGGTTCGCCCTGTCGTCGTCGAAGGTGAGCAGGACGGGCTTGTCCGGCAGCCGCCTTCCCGTCTGCACGAAGTCGATCAGCTGCGTCATCGACACGGCGTGGTAGCCGTTGTCGTGGAGCCACTTCATCTGCCGGTCGAACGTCTCGGGCGAGATCGCGATGGAGTTGCTCGGATTCGGCAGGACGTGGTGGTACATCAGCACCGGGACGACCTGATCGGTAGCGGGGTGCGACACTGGGATCGGCCTCGCCGCGGGCCGCTCGGCGACGGGAGACTGCGTCGCCGCGTTCTTCGATGGCGAAACGAGGGGCGCCGAGGCCTTCGCGGGCGGGGCCTGCTTCTGCCGGGCGAGGAGATTCCATGCCGCGAAGGCGATGCCGGCGAGCAGCAGCACCGCGACTGCCGCCGCGACTGTCGCCGCGACGACGAAGCGGTTCGAGCCTCTCCTGTCGTGCCTGCCCATCGGCGCCTTCCGCCCTTCCCGGAGCGTTCAGCGAACACGATACCGCATACCGCCGCCGTTCGCGGGTTGTGCGTGAGGTAGTCGCGTGACAGACTCCACAGGTGCCGGCCCCGGAGACTCCCCAAGGCATCCGATGAGCAGAAGCGGCCGAAGCGGCCTCCAACTCCTGATAGGCGCCACCGCGCTCGCCGCCGTCGTGCTCGGCGGCCTCGCGTACGCCCTCGCCCGCCCGCCGGCGCCCGAGCGGCGCGCGTCCGCGGTGGTCGCAGCCCCCTCCGAGGCGCCGATGGCGGCGTCGGTGGGGCTCGAGCGACTGCGCAAGAGCGTCGCGACGCCCTCGCCCGACTCCTCGGCGACCGCCTCCCCGCCTCCCGCCGCCCCGCCGAAGCCTGAGGCCGCGTCCGCCTCGGAGCCCGCTGCTTTCGACGCCTCGCGGGCGATGGCGCACGTCCGCGAGCTCGCGGACGGCATCGGCGTGCGGGTCGGCGGGACCGCGGGCGAGTGGAAGGCGGTCGGCTACGCGCGCGACTACCTCGCCTCGCTCGGCTACCAGGTCGCGGTGATGCCCGTGCCGCTGCCGAACGGCCGCACCTCGCACGACGTGATCGCGAAGCGCCGAGGGGCGAGCGGGCCGATCGTCGTGCTCGGCGGGCACATCGACACGAAGGCGCCCGCCCCGGGCGCCGACGACAACGCGACGGGCGTGGGCACCATCCTCGAGCTGGCTCGCGACTTCGCGTCCGCGCCACCCCGGGGCGACGTGAGGTTCGTGCTGTTCGGCACCGAGGAGCTCATCGGCGACGGAAACAGCGACCATCACCACTTCGGCTCGCGCGCCTACGCGCGCTCGCTCACCTCGGCCGAGCGCAGCCGCTTCGCCGCGATGATCTCGATCGACATGATCGGCTTCGGCCCCGACTTCCGCGTACGGACGATGGGCGTGGGGACGCGAGCGCTGAGCGACCGGCTGCTGGCGACGGCGAAGCGCACGGGCGCGCCGCTCGCGTACCTCAAGGACCCCGGCAGCAGCGGGTGGAGCGACCACGAGCCGTTCGAGCGCGCGGGCTTCCCCTCGGCGTGGCTCGAGTGGCGCGACAACCCTAACGCTCACACGAGCGGCGACACGTCGCGGCGCATCGACGCCGGCAAGGTCCGCACGACCGGCGCGCTGGTGCACGCGTGGCTGCGCTCGCTCACGGACGCCGACCTCGCGAAGCTCGCGAAGACGCGCTAGGCTAGGCCCCCAGCCTCGGTGCGGGCGGGGGCAGGACCTCTGCGCCTCCGGTCGCACCGGCCGAGCGCGGCTCCTCGGCCATCCCCTCCGCGCCGAGCACCTCGCGCAGCCGGCTCACGCGCCGCATCTCCGGATCGCGCTCGTCGCAGTACGCGTCGCCCGTCCACGCGAAGAAGAGCGGCGCGAGGGCGGCTCCCGAGTTCGGGACGGCGTTGTCCTCCGGCAGCACCTTGCGCAGCGCCGACAGCATCGCGCGCGGCTCCTTGAGCAGCATCATCCCTTTGGCGTCGGCCGCCTCGGACACGAGGATCTGCTGCTGCATCTGGCCGAAGTAGAGGAACTCCGTGACGAACGCGGCGAGGACCCAGACCGCGAAGAGGTACGCGAGGCCCCCGGCGCCGGAGTCCCGCCCGGAGTAGCCGGACCCCGACGAGCGGGCTGCCTCGACGAGCGCGCGCGACGCCTCGTCCTGCTCCCCCGACACGGCGGCGCGACGCCAGACCCACTCGGGCGACATCAGCGAGGACACGACCGTCGCGACGAGCACGTCGCCGCCGCGCAGGCGCGTGAGCAGGTTGGCGAAGACGGCACGCTGCTCGTCCCCGGTGAGATGCGCGAGCAGCCCGCGCGTGACCCCCACGGCCGCGCGCTCGGGTCTCTTGCCGACGACGAACGCGTTGAGCGCCCACGTCTCGAGGACGTACAGCGGCGGCGGGAACGGCAGGCCGACCGCGATCGCCATGTCGTGCAGCGCGCGCTTCGTCTCCGGCAGCTCGCCGACGGCGACGCGGCGCGCCCCGAGCTTGGCGAGCAGCGACCGTTCCGACCGCGTGGAGGCCGCGGCGGCCCAGGCGGCGCCGATGGCGACGAGCGCGGCTCCTCCCCAGACGAGGATGCCGAGGAAGGGAGTTGGAACGTCGTGGCGCAGGTTCACCCACCAGACGAGGACCGCGAGCGGCAGCACGACCACGATCTCGGCGCCGAGCGCCCACGCCAGCACGAAGGCGGTGAGGTAGACGGCGAGCTTCGGCCCGTTGCGCTCGATGCGCGCCCAGAGCGTCTCGAGCCTGTGCCTCCGCACGCCGCCGCTCATGCCTGGCCTCCCGGGCGCGTCCCTACCGCCGGCCGGACAGGTCCGCGGCGAGGTCGTCGAGCACGGCGCCTGTCCCGCTCACGCCTCCCCCTCCCCGCCGCAAAGGACGCGGTAGAAGCAGCTGCGCTCGCCTGTGTGGCACGCGACGCCGGAGCCCTGGTCGACACGGACGAGCAGGGTGTCCGCATCGCAGTCGTAGCGCACCTCGATCACGCGCTGCACGTTCCCCGAGGTCGCACCCTTGTTCCAGTACTCCTGCCGCGACCTGCTCCAGAACCACGTCGTGCGGGACTCGCACGTCCGCCGGACCGCCTCGACGTCCATCCACGCGAGCATGAGCACCTCGGCCGTGTCGTGCTGCTGCACGATCGCGGGTATCAGCCCGCCTTCGTCGTACTTCAGATCCTCGATCCTCAGGGCGTCTCGCTCGCGGTCGCTCATCGTCACCTACAACCTCACCGGTATCCCGTGGCTCGCCATGTGCTCCTTGACCTGGTGGACCGTGAACTTGCCGTAGTGCAGCGTCGAGGCGGCGAGGACGGCGTCCGCGTCCGCCTCGATCACGACCTCCGCGAAGTCGTCGAGCTCGCCGGCGCCGCCTGACGCGATCACCGGGATGTTGACCGCGCGCGTGACGGCGCCGGTCAGCGGGAGGTCGTAGCCGACGTTCGTCCCGTCACGGTCCATGCTGGTGAGCAGGATCTCGCCCGCTCCCAGCCGCTCGACCTCGCGCACCCACTCGATCGCGTCGTGACCGGTGTTGATGCGCCCGCCGTTGATGAAGACCTCCCACCGGTCGCGTCCGGCGACCTTCTTCGCGTCCACCGCCACCACGATGCACTGGCTGCCGTAGATGCCGGACGTGCGGTGCACCAGCTGTGGGTCGCGGACGGCGGCCGAGTTGAGCGAGATCTTGTCCGCACCCGTCGCCAACATCGCACGGATGTCCTCTGCCGAGCGTATGCCTCCCCCGACCGTGTACGGGATGAAGCACTCCTCGGAGGTGCGCGCCGCGACGTCGAGCATCGTCGGACGCTCCTCGTGGCTGGCGGTGATGTCGAGGAAGACGATCTCGTCGGCGCCCGCCTTGTCGTAGGCGGCCGCCAGCTCGACAGGGTCGCCGGCGTCGCGAAGCTGCACGAAGTTGACGCCCTTCACCACGCGCCCCGCGTGGACGTCGAGGCACGGTATGACGCGCTTCATGAGCATGCCTACGCCGCCCCGGGGCGGGCCGCGGAGATCGCATCCGCGAGCGAGAACGTGTTCTCGTACAGCGCGCGGCCGATGATCACGCCCTCGACGCGCGGGCCGATCGCGGCGAGGTCGCGGACGTCCTCGAGCGAAGCGACGCCGCCCGAGGCGATGATGGGGATGTCGACCTGGTTGGCGAGCGCGCGGTACGCGCCGTAGTTGACCCCCTGCTGGGTGCCGTCG
>JAJZPX010000212.1 GCA_021811025.1 Actinomycetes bacterium | reverse complement strand
GTTCGGGACGATCGCGTACGGGACGCCCGCCCCCTCGAGCCCGTTCGCCTCGGCGACGGCCTTGCTGACCGCGATGTACAGGTCGACCGCCGAGGCCTCGGGCCCTCGCATCGCCGCGTTCCCGGCCAGCGTGAGCGCGCCCTTGAGCGGACCGTACTGACGGGAGCAGCAGGACAGGCACCGGGCGGGGTAGGCGAGGGCGCAGAGCGACTCGCCGCGGTACATCAGCCTTCCCTGGGCGCACAGGCGCGAGCAGTCGTGGAGCGTGACGACGTACCGCGCGCCGGAACGGCGCTTGAGCGGCAGGAACGAGCGCCCGAGCCAGTTGTGCGCGTGCACGATGTCGGGACGGAACGAAGCGGCCAGCCCGCGCAGGCGCCACGACATCTCGGGGTCGGGCACGGGAGCGGCGTGGCGCCTCTCGTCCGCGAACAGCGGGCCGATCCGCTGCAGCGCGCCGCTCAACCGGTGTATCTCGACTCCGTCCACGGACTCGAACGGCGGAAGGCCGGGCACGGACTGCGTCGCCACGGCGACGGCGTGCCCTCGCTCGGCCATCCCGTGCGCGAGCCCGCGCACGTGCGCCTCGATCCCGCCGACGACGGGCGGGTAGAACTGCGACAGCAGCAGGATCCGCATCGTCATCGCACCACCCAGACCTTCACCGTTCGCAGCGGCGTGTCCGTCGAGACCCCGCTGAGGACGGCGACGACGGGCTCGGTGGTCGCCGACGACGGGTCGACGAGGAACGTCCGCGACGCGCCCTGGGGAAGATCGACGCGAGCGTCCAGCAGAGACGCCCCGCCCTGGCTCACGTGCAGCCGATACGCCCGCCGCGACGAGACGACGTTTCGCACGCCCACGCTGATCGTCCCGTCCGGCGCCGTCCTGCCGGGTAGCGCCCAAAGCTGGACGATCGTGCCGTACGTGGGCTGAAGGAAGTTCGCCGAGCCCAGGAGCGCGACCAGGATCGCGAATGCGCCGAGCGCCGCGGCGGCGGCGAGCACGGGCGCGGGCCTGGCGGGCTCCTCCTCGCGATGCGTCAAGACGAGGTGCAGCGCCAGCCCCGCGCTGCCGAAGACGGAGATGACCGCGAGGGCGAGCACGGTCGAAGTCGGCGTGAGCGCCACTCCGAGCGAGGCGAGCGCGAGGCCGGCGCACATGTCGATCGTGATGCTCGCGCCGACGGCAACCGCGATCCGCCCCGCGTTTCCGAGCCGTTCGAGCGCTGCGCTCGGCGCGAGCGCGATCGGGAGGCCCGGGAGCAGCACCGCGAGCGGCACGCCGAACAGGATGCGCAGCCACGCCAGCTGCACCGGCGCGAGCGCGAGGAGGGCGGCGGCGACCGCGAACGCCTCGGCCGCGAGAAGGAGCTGGTGCCGGTTCACTTCGCCGGCCCTCCCACGTCGTAGAGCTGTATGTCGCCGCTGTCGAACACCCGGCTCGCCCCGGTCACGCCGTCGAGTTGCTCGAGCGTCGCGGTGGGCACGGTGGATCCGTAGTAGATCACGTCCCGCTCCCACTTCTGGTAGAAGTAGCCGGCGGCGGGGATGGCGCCTGCGATCCGCCTGTCCACGAGCATGTAGCGCACGTCTCCTCGGCCGAGGATCTGCCGGTGATGGTCGCCGAAGGGCGTCTCGAGGAACAGCTCGCACGTGGAGACGTCGTCGTCCGAGGTCACCACGCGCTGGCGGCCGTAGCTTCCGAGCAGGACGGTGTTCACCGAGTCCGCGGCGATGCGGTTGCCCGGCCCGAGCACGGTGCGCGCCCATTCGGCCGCCGCCGCTCCCTGGTCGGCCACCGATGCCTGCCAGGAGCCGGCCTCGTACGGCCTCGGCAGCCGTTCGGGCGGCGCGGTGCCGGCGATGACGCCGCCGGCGAAGACGACGGCGAGCGCGGGAACCAGCACGATCTCCGGCCGAAGACGGGCGGCCATCGCGCGGATCCGCTCGACGCCGAAGGCGAGCGCGATCGCGAGCGGGACGAACAGGAAGGCTGCGGCGCGCCGCGCGATCTCTCCGCCGTGCCACGTGAGCCGCAGGAGCGTGACCGCGGGGTACGAGAGGGTCCCCAGGACGAGGAAGAGCAGCAGCGCGTCGCGCTTGCGTCCCTTCCACAGTCCGTACAGCGCGAACGGGATGATCGAGACGATGATGCCCTGGGACCCAATGCCCACGAGGCGCTCCAGCAGCGGCGCCATGTTGCCCGACGTGGTTTGGAAGAGCTTCCTGCCCCCGCCCTCCCGTGCGATGAGCGACAGGATCTCGCGGAAGGACGAGACGATGTGCGGGCCGAGGTACCCGATGGTGACGCGAGCGACCATCAGCATCCATGCGGCGCCGGCGACCGCGAGCAGCGGCGCGACCCATCCGTGGCCGGGGATCGGCTCCTTGCGGCGCAGCCGGAGCGCGAGGGCGAGCGCGGTCCAGACGAGCAGCGCCGAGGTGAGGACGAACCACGTCACGTGGTGCGTCACCACCACGGCAAGCCCCGCACCGAGGGCGAGCAGCTCGAGCAGGTGCCGGTCGCGCCCCTCCTCGGACAGCGCGCGGTCGAGCAGGAAGAGGCAGAACACCGCGAGGGGCACGGCGAGGGACTCGTAGGCGAACTGAGAGTCGAAGAAGAGGTACGTCGGCTCGCCTGCGTACAGCAGCGCGCCGAGGGCCGCCGCTTGCGGCGAAGGGGCCAGGCGCTCGAAGAACAGGAAGAGCGAGAGCGTCATCAGCAGCCTGGCGACGCCGATGACGACGCGCGCCGCGGCGAACGCGCTCAGCCCGGTCGCGTTCATCAGCATCGACGTGACGATCTCGAGGCCGGGGTAGTACGGCGAGACCGGCAGCAGCGGGTTGTGCGTGAAGAGACGGCCGGTCTGCGTGAGGTCGTCCAGCGTGCGGTAGTGGAGCAGCTCGTCGTACGCGGTGAACGCGGTGGGCGCGTGCAGAAGCTTCACGCAGTACAGCCCGAACGCGACGACGACGACGATCGACAGGGCCTCGCGGCGCGACATCGACCGCGACATGAGCGCGGCGACGGCGGGCGCGAACATCGTCGTGAGCCCGATCCAGAACAGCGCCTCGGGCGAGGGGGCGCCTCTGCGCGCGAGGACGTCCGCGACGAGCACTAGGAGCAGCCCGACGAGCACGGAGGCGCCGACTGCCGCGGGGCGGACCCACTTCCGCCACGCCGGCGCCGGGACCTCCGCCGCCTCCGCCGTCAGCTCGCAGGCGATCGCCGCTTCGTCGGTCATCGCTCACTCGGCTTTCGCGAGTCGTTCGTCGGCCGGGACGGGCCTCGGCCGATCCCGGGCGACCTCTTCGTACACCCGGCGCAGCTCCTCCGCGCAAGTGTCCCACGTCGGCAGCGCCAAGTGCGGGACTTCCCGGGGCCGCCTGAGGTCGTCGAGGATCGCGCGCGCCAGCTCGGCCGGAGTCGAGTCGACGGGAACGGCCCGGACAAGGCCGCGCGCGGCGAGCTCGTGCAGTCCCGAAGTGTCCGCGACGAGCGCGGGGGTGCCGAGCGCGAGGGCTTCCAGGACCGCCAGCGGGTGCGTCTCGAACTCGCTCATCAGGACGACGAGGGACAGGCCGGCGAGGGCGCGGGCCATCTCCGCGCGGTCCGACGAAGGTATGGCGCGCACGGCCACGGCGTCGTCGACCCCCAGTCGCTGCGCCAGGCGCCGGAGGGGCTCGCCGTACGGGCCCGATCCGAGCACGTGCAGGCGGGCGCCGGGCTCTTGCGCGAGCACGAGGGGCATCGCCTCGATCACCCTGTGGTGTCCCTTGTAGCGTTCCAGGCGCCCCACCGACCCGATCGCGAGCCCGTCCCGCTCGACGGCGGGCGCGGCGGGCAGGTCCGAACCGTTCGGGATCACGGCGAAGCGCTCCCGCGGGATCCGGAGGTGTCGCGAGAAGTGCTCGGCCTCGAAGTCGGCGACCGCGACGAGCTTCGCGGCGCGCGCCAGCAGGGGGCGCAGAAGGCTCTGCTGCGGCCGCCGCAGAACGCGCCGCAGGCGGGACGAGTGCCCGCCGCCGTGGAAGGTGACGACGTAGGGCACGCCCGCCCGCGCGGCCGCGCGCATCGCGAGCGGGGCCACCGCGGTGTGGTACGACTGCACGTGGACGAGGTCCCAATCCCCCTCGGCCACGATCCTGCCGATCCCCCGCGCGAAGCGCCAGTCCCGGTCTCGCGGCCACGCGCGGACGCGGACGACTCGCACGCCGCGCACGGTCTGCTCGGCCGGCAGCGACCCGGAGGTGTCGGTTGTGAGCACGGTGACGTCCGCGTACTCGGCCGTGCGCCGGGCGACCTCCTCGACGTGGTGCTCCACCCCGCCCACGAGCGGCGCGAACCTCGGCGTGACCACGAGCAGCCGGAGCCTGCGGCCGTCGCCGCCGACAGGCGTGCGGCTGGCCGCAGGCTGCCGCCGCAGCGCACGGGAGACGCTCCCCGCCGCGTATCCCGCGGAGGCGGCGGCCAGGCCGAGGGCCGTCGCAGCGGCGCGGGCGGGATGCCCGCGG
>JAJZPX010000211.1 GCA_021811025.1 Actinomycetes bacterium | reverse complement strand
GGAGATCAAGGCTCGCCGCGGAGCGCAGGTGATGGTCGTCGAGGTCGACGGCGGCGCCGAGCGGCTGGCGGAGCGGCTCGCGGGGGAGGGGTGGGTGGCCGGCCTCGAGCGCGACGGCGACGAGCTGCGCATCACGGTGTCGGATCTTGCCGCGGCCGAGCGCGCGGTGCCCGTGGCCGTGGCGTCGCTCGGGCTCGGGCTCGTCAGGCTGGACGCGGGCGAGGTGAGCCTCGAGGAGGCCTTCGTCGATCTGGTCGGAGGCGCGCGATGAGGGGGTTCGGCGCGTTCCTGCGCAAGGAAGCCCTCGAGGTCGTGCGCACCTGGCGCGTCTGGGTGCTCCCGATCATGCTCGTGTTCTTCGGCGTCACGAGCCCGCTGTTCGCGAAGCTCACGCCGCTGATACTCAAGTCCGTGGCTGCGGGGGACAGCGGGGTCATCGTGCAGCTCACGAAGCCCGTGACGTACGCGGACTCGTACGCGCAATGGGCCAAGAACCTCGCACAGGTCGTGCTGTTCACGGTCATCATCGCTTCGTCGGGGATGGTCTCGGCCGAGAAGCGCACCGGCACGGCGGTGCTCGTGCTGACGAAGCCGGTGTCGCGAGCGGCGTTCGTCTCAGCGAAGATCGCGAGCAACCTGGTGCTGCTCGCCGCCGCTGTGGCCCTCGGAGGAGCGGTCTGCTGGGCGGGCACGCTCGCGCTGTTCGGCGCTGCGCCCGTCGGCCCGCTCGCGTACGGAACGCTCCTGTGGTTCGTGTACGCGGCTCTCGTCGTGGCCGCGATGGCGCTCTTCTCAGCGCTCCTCGACGGGCAGGCGGGCGCCGCGGGCGCGGGCATCGCGTTCTACGCGCTCACCTCGACGCTCGGCGTGTGGCCCGCGGCCTCCGCGCTCAACCCTGCGGCCCTCGTGGGCGCCGCAGCCTCGGCGATGGCGGGGAATCCGTCGGTCCCGATCGGCCCGCTGCTGGTGGCGGTGCTGCTGATCGCCGGCTTCGGGGGCGCCGCCGCGTGGGCTTTCGAGGAGCGCGAGCTGTAGGCGGTCTCAGGGCCTCACGTACGTTCGGGCGAGGGCGTCGAAATCGATGTGGTCCCGCTCGACGGCCGCGACGGCGCCGAACACCTCGCGCAGGCGCACTGAGGTGGCGCGCGCCGTGAACTCCGCGTATAGCGCGGACGCGCGCCGCTCGCGCTCCAGCGACTCGGCGATGTCCGCCGCCCAATCGTCGTTCGTCGCGCCCGGCTCGAGCAGGTCGGCCGGCTTCGGGTTCTTCGCGAGCTTGCAGAACAGCGAGCAGTGCTCCGCCTCGATCCTCGCAAGGCGCTTGTACGCGCTCCGCAGGGCGTCGTTGTCGTCGCGCTGCGCCATCCCGAGGTAGAACCGCGTGTTCGACCGCTCGAGCTCGATGGCCGCCTCGAGGTCCTGTCGCTCGATCTCCGTCGGCGCGACCTCGTTGATGTCGGAGGGGTAACCCTCGGGAGCGACGAGGAACTCGCGGTGAGCGCCGCAGAAGGGGCACTGGCTGGGGGCCTCGTCGCCGAGGTAGGTCTCGCCGCAGATGCGGCAGCGCAACATCTTCATCGTCGCCTCCGGGGTCGCGGCCGGTCGTCTCGATTGTAGCGTGACGTTCCGGCGCCTTCTCATCCCGCGCTCGTCGCGACCGTGCTAGGATGGCGAGCGTTGTGCCAAGAGCGGCCCGGCCCGCCGCGACCGGCTGGAGACGTATGGAAACCCGCGAACGCCGGCCTTTTCGCAAGCCGACCCTCCGCATGCTCGTCCGCTCCGCGTTCCTCGCGTACTTCGTCTACCTGTGCACGAGGCTGTGGGCGTTCGCCCTGTGGGCGCTCGGGAGGTCCTCGGTGCACGTCGCCCGGCCCGAGGCGGTGGCGGGCATCATACCCGTCGGCGCGTACACGAGCCTGTTCGCGTGGCTCAAGACCGGGACCTTCGACGCCGTCGTCCCGGCGGGAGTCGTGATCGTGCTCGCCGCCCTGCTCCTGTCGGTGACGCTCAAGCGAGGGTTCTGCGGCTGGATCTGCCCGGTGGGGTCCGTGTTCGAGGCGGCCGCCGGCCTCGGCCGCTTCTTCCGCCGTCGCGCGAGCGGGGCGCCGCGATGGCTGGGCCGCAACCTGCCCGTGCCCGCTTCTGCCGATCGCGCGCTCCGGGGCTTCCGCTACGCCCTCGCGGCGGCCGCGCTGCTTCTCGTGGCGCTCGTCCCTCCGGCCGCCGCGCTCGAGTTCCAGAAGCTGCCGTACTACGCGGCGGCCGACGTGAAGATCCTCAGCTACTTCGTCTCGCCGCCGTTGTGGTGGGCCGCGCTGGGCGTCGCCCTGCTCGGCGCCTCATCGGCCTTCGGCAACGTCTGGTGCCGCTATCTCTGTCCGCTCGGAGGGCTCTACGGCGCGCTCGGCTCCGCCTCGGCCTGCACGGTGGTGAGGGACCCGGGGCCGTGCATGGACTGCAAGGCGTGCGCGAAGGCGTGTCACGCGGGGGTGCGCGTGGACCGCGCAACGTCCGTGCGCGCAGCTGAGTGCGACGGGTGCATGGACTGCGTGCTCGCGTGCCCCAAGCGGGGAGCCCTCACCCCGCGCGTGCTGGGGAGGTTATCGATGCCGTGGTGGTTGTGGCCGCTGGCAGTCGTGGGCGCATGGTTCGCCGTCTACGCCGCGGCCCTGGCGACCGGTCACTGGAACTCCCCGATGCCCGAGGCGTACTTCGCCGCGGCGATCCGCACCCTGGGCCTGTAGCTGTCTGACCCTGCCAGGTGGGCTATACTTGTGTACAAACCTGTACACAAGACGGGGCGACTCATGCCCGGCGGGGAGGCCCGAGATGGACACTCTGCTTCGCGCTGAGATGGACCGGGGCGACGGCATCGACGACAGGCTCGCCGAGTTCGTCGAGCGACGCGAGCGGATGAAGGCGGACGACCGCTACTTCTACCTCCAGCCGACGGCCGGACCGGTGAACCACCGCGTTCGCATGAAGGACGGGCGCGAGATGGTCATGCTCGCCTCGTACAGCTACCTCGGGCTCATCGGCCATCCGCGCATCGAGGCGGCCGCGAAGGCGGCCGTGGACGAGTACGGCTCCGGCGCGGGAGGCGTGCGCCTGCTGACGGGCACGAACGACCTGCACGAGCGGCTCGAGGCACGCATCGCCGCGTTCACCGGGCGCGAGGACGCGTGCGTCTACTCGTCCGGATACGTCACGAACGTCGCGATCGTCACCGGGCTGCTCGGCCCCGGCGACCTGGTGCTGATGGACAAGCTCGACCACGCGTCGATCGTGGACGGTTGCCTGCTGTCCGGTGCGAAGTGGAAGACGTACCGCCACAACGACATGGCGCACCTCGAGAAGCTGCTGGCCGAGAACGCGGGCGCGTATCGCACGATCGTGGTTGCCGCCGACTCCGTCTTCTCGATGGACGGCGACGTGCTCGACCTGCCGTCGGCGCGGACGCTGTGCGACCGCTACGGCGCGCGCCTGATGGTGGACGAGGCGCACTCGATCGGGACGCTGGGTGCGACGGGTCACGGGATCGAGGAGCACTTCGGCATGCCGGGCAGCATCGACCTGAAGATGGGCACGCTCTCGAAGTCGATCCCGAGCGTGGGAGGATACCTCGCGGGCGATCGCGACATCGTCGACTACCAGCGGCACATGTCACGGCCGTTCATCTTCTCCGCCGCGCTGCCACCCGCATCGACCGCCGCCGCTCTCGAGGCGTTCGAAGTCATCGAGGACGAGCCGTGGCGCGTCGAGCGGCTGCACCAGGTGCAGGAGCGCTACTCGCAGGGCCTGAAGTCGCAGGGGTGGGACACGATGGACTCCACGACGTGCGTGGTGCCCGTGCTCGTGCGAGACGAGACGCTCACGCTCGACCTCACGCGCGGCCTGTTCGACCGCGGCGTCTTCGTCTGCCCGATCGTCCACCCGGCGGTCCCGCGCGGGACCGACAGGCTGCGGACGTGCCTGATGGCGACGCACACGGACGAGGACGTCGACCAGGTGCTGGCGGCGTTCGAGGAAGCGGGCAGGGCCGTCGGGCTGATCTAGTACTGGCCGAGGCCGCGCACGCCGGCGAGCACGAAGCTCGCGCCGAGCGCGAGCAGCAGGATCCCGCACGCTCCGAGCAGCCCGCGGTACACGCGGTCGGACAGGAAGCGCCGCCCTGAGTGAACGCCCTGCGCGACGAGCACGTACCACGCGAAGTCGGCCGCCTCGTGCCCGAGGAAGAACGCCGCGATCCCGAGCGGGCCGGCGACGAGCGCGTCGGAGGCGAGCTTCACGCCGATCGTCGCCCACCACAGCGTCCAGTACGGGTTGCTGAGGCTCACCGCCGCTCCTCGCAGTACCCCGCCGAAACGCGCCGGAGCGGACATCGTCTGCTCGCCCGCGGCGGACAGCGAGAGCCTCCGCCGGACGACGCCGACGAGGAGGTCGGCCGACATCCACACGAGGAACGCTCCGCCGAGGAGCGCGAGCGCGGTGCCCACGGCCGGGCGGCGCAGGAACTGCTGG
>JAJZPX010000210.1 GCA_021811025.1 Actinomycetes bacterium | reverse complement strand
GCGGGGGACCGTCAAGGGCATGACCCCGGAGTCGCTGCGCGCCGTCGGCGCCGAGATCGTGCTCGCCAACGCGTACCACCTGTACCTTCGCCCCGGTGTCGAGATCGTGGCGGAAGCGGGCGGGATCCAACGGTTCATGGGGTGGGACAGGCCCGTGCTGACCGACTCCGGCGGGTTCCAGGTGTTCAGCCTCGCCGAGACGTTGAAGGTGACCGACGACGGCGTGACCTTCACCAGCGTCTACGACGGCTCGAAGCATGTCTGGACGCCCGAGGAGAACGTGCGGATCCAGCAGCTCATCGGCGCGGACATCGCGATGCAGCTCGACGTGTGCCCGCCGTACCCGGCCGAGGAGGGGGTCGTGGCCGAAGCGGTGCGCCGCAGCCTGCTGTGGGCGAGGCGGTGCGAGGACGCGCACGACCGCGCGGACCAGGCGCTATTCGGCATCGTGCAGGGCGGCGTCTACGCGCACCTGCGCCGGGCGAGCGTGGACGGCCTCGCGGAGCTCGACCTCGCGGGCTACGGCATCGGCGGATACTCCGTGGGGGAGCCGCACGAGCTCATGCTGGAGAGCCTCGAGCCGGTCGCGGAGTCGCTGCCCGCCGACAGGCCGCGGTACCTGATGGGCGTCGGCAATCCCACTACGATCCTGCGAGCGATCGCCCTCGGCGTCGACATGTTCGACTGCGTCCTGCCGACGCGCGCCGCCCGTCTGGGCACGGCGTTCTCGTCCGAGGGACGCCTGAACCTCCGCAACGCGCGGTTCGCCCGCGACACGGGGCCGCTCGACCCCGCGTGCGGGTGCCCCACGTGCACGACACACACCCGCGCGTACCTGCGGCACCTCGTCTCTCAGAAGGAGATGCTCGGCGCCATTGCGCTGACGACGCACAACCTGTTCTACCTGCTCGACCTCGTCCGGCGCGCCCGCCTCGCGATCGAGGAGGCTCGCTACGCCGCTTTCGTCGCCGAGTGGATGGCGTCGCCGGCCGCCGAGGACTGGTGAGGGGCCGGGGGTACGAACACGGCGTACGGGCGGTGCGGGCTGCGAGCGAAGCGAGTCCGTTCGTGCCGCCGAGTCCATGGCAGCGCAGCCTGCCATGGACTATCATAGCTGTCGCTGCCGGGCCGCCCGGCGGGCGCTTCGTGCTTCGGAGGGGTCATGATCACCCAGAACACGCTGTGGATCGTCTACATCGTCGTGCTCATCGCGTTCTTCTACTTCTTCCTGTACCGCCCGCAGGTCAATCAGCGCCGAGCCCAGCAGGCGCTGATCGCGTCGCTCGCCGTGAACGACCAGGTGGTCACGGCCGGAGGCCTGTACGGCACGATCCGCGCGATCGACGACGACGTCGTGGAGCTCGAGATCGCCAGCGGGGTCGTGGTGCGGATGGCGAAGGCAGCGATATCCCGGAAGCTCGAGGCCGAGATCTGATGGCCGAAACCGCCGGTCCGGTCACGCTCGAGACGATCCAGCACGACCCCCACATCCTGGCCTACATGGAGATGGGTGACGACTACCTCGGCGCGATCGGATACACCGAGCACGGGCTGCGTCACGGCAACCTCGTCGCGCACATCGCGCACAACATCCTGAGCCGCCTGGGATACGACGAACGCACGGCGGAGCTTGGGGCGATCGCCGGCTTCATACACGACATCGGGAACTGCATCGGGCGCGAGATGCATGGCATATCATCTGCTCTCTTGGCGAAGGACGCTCTGTACCACCTCGGCATGGACGCGCACGAGACGGCGAGGGTGATGAACGCCCTCGGCAACCATGAGGAGGAGTTCGGGGCGCCGGCGAACCCGATAGGGGCGGCGACGATAATCGCGGACAAGAGCGACGTGCATCACACTCGCGTGCGGAACCCGGACCCTTCGACGTTCGACATACATGACCGTGTGAATTACGCTGCGAAGCGCTCGTTCCTGCGAGTCGACTCGGAGACGCGCCTGCTGACGCTCGAGATCGACATCGACACCGAGATCAGCCAGGTGATGGAGTACTTCGAGATATTCCTGTCGCGCATGCAGATGTGCCGCAAGGCGGCCTCGGTGCTCGACGCGACGTTCTCGCTGGTGATAAACGGGAGCCGGCTGCTGTAGGGGCCGGCTCCTTGAATGGACGGAAGGCAGGAGATGGACCAGAAGCAACAGAACGTGCTCGCGCTCGGGCTCGCCCTGGTGCTCCTCGCGGTGGCCGTGTGGCAGTTCACGCCGCTGAGCCAGAAGATCCGCAAGGGGCTCGACCTGCAGGGCGGGCTGTCGGTCATCCTCACCGCGAAGGCGACCGAGAAGTCGCCGGTCACCTCGCAGGCCATGGACCGGGCCGAGCTCATCGTGCGAAACCGGGTGGACCGCCTCGGCGTGTCCGAGGCGACCGTGCAGCGGCAGGGGACGAACTCGATCCTCGTGCAGCTGCCTGGGATCAAGGACCCGCAGGGCGCGATCAAGCTCATCGGCTCGACCGGGCAGCTGCAGTTCGTGAAGTGGGACAGCATCCCGGCCGCTCAGCAGGCCGCCTGGGACGCGTACCTGCAGCAGCTCGACCAGGGCGCGACGCCCAAGCAGCCGCCGGCGATCGACGCCACCGGGTCCGCCGTCATCCTCAACGGCAGCGTCGTGAGCAATGCCCAGGTGAGCGTGAACACGCAGACCAACCAGCCCGCCGTCGAGATGACGTTCGACGACCGCGGGACGCAGGTGTGGGGGCAGTACACGACGACCAACATCGGCAAGCGTGTGGCGATCGTGCTCGACGGCGTCGTGCAGTCGGCGCCGCAGATCCAGACCGCCATCACCGACGGCCGTTCCGAGATATCGGGCCACTTCACCCCCGACCAGGCCAAGCGCCTCGCCACGGTACTGCAGACGGGCGCGCTGCCCGTGTCGCTAGAGTTCTCGAGCTCCGACGTCGTGGGACCGACGCTCGGCGCGGCATCGCTGCAGCAGGGGCTCTTCGCTGCGATGATCGGCCTCGGGCTGGTCGCGCTGTACATGGCGGTCTACTACAAGGGCCTCGGCTTGCTGACGTGGCTGTCGCTCGGTACGTTCACGGGGATCTTCCTCGGAGTGCTGGCGGTGATGTCGCAGCTGGGGACGTACGCGCTGTCGCTGCCGGGCCTCGCGGGCATGGTGCTGACCATCGGCCTCGCGGCGGACACGTCGATCCTGATCCTCGAGCGCTTCAAAGAGGAGGTGCGGCAGGGCAAGACCTACCGCTCCGCCGCGAAGTCCGGCTCTCGCCACGCGATAGGCACGAGCATCGACGCCGACCTCGTGACGTTCGTGTCGGCCATCTTCCTGTTCATCTTCGCGATCGGTCCCGTGCGCGGGTTCGCGCTCACGCTGATGATCGGCATCGTGTGCGACCTGACCGTCGGCATCCTGTTCACCAGGAGCATGCTCATGCTGCTGGCCGAGTCGGTGATCGAGAAGGCGCCCGGCGTCTTCGGCATGAAGGGGGGCGGTCAGCGTGCCGCGTAGGCCCTACATCGACTTCATGGGCAACCGCAAGTGGCTGTTCCTGCTCTCCGGCATCCTGCTCACCGTATCGATTGCCGCGATAGCGATCAGGGGCCTCAACTTCAGCATCGAGTTCAAGGGCGGCACGGTCATGAGCCTCGCCCCCAAGGCCGGGCTGACCGAGGCCCAGGTCACCGACGCGCTCAAGCGCGCCGGGGTGAGCGACGCGGTCGTGCAGACCGAGCAGGGCGGCGCGTTTCTCGTCCGCAGCACCCAGTCCGACACGGCGAGGGCGAATCAGGAGTATCAGGCGGTGACGCATGAGCTCGGGATCCCGGCTGCCGGCGGCAACGTCTCGACGATCGGCCCCGGCTGGGGCGCGAACGTGACCAACGCGGCCGAGCTCGCGCTCGCGCTGTCGATCGCGGCGATTCTCGTCTACATCAGCCTGCGGTTCGAGTACAAGATGTCGGTCACCGCGGTGCTGGCGCTCGTTCACGACGTGACGATCACGCTCGGCATCTACGCGCTGGTGGGACGCGAGGTCTCGCCGAACACCATCGCCGCGCTGCTGACGATCCTCGGCTACTCGCTCTACGACACGATCGTCGTGTTCCACCGAATCCGCGAGAACAGCCAGCGCATCGTGAAGCAGACGTTCATGCAGATGGCGAACGACTCGATCAACCAGGTGCTCATGCGCTGGATCAACACCGGCCTGTCCTCGATCATCCCCGTCGTCGTGCTGTTCGCCTTCGGCGGCGACACGCTCAAGGACTTCGCGTTCGCGCTCATCGTCGGCCTCGTCTCCGGCGCGTACTCCTCGGTGGCGATAGCGTCGCCGCTGTACGCGATGTGGAAGGAGAGGGAGCCGAAGTTCCAGGCGCTGAAGAAGAAGTACGCTACGGCGTCGTAGCGTGGGCTGCCGGGCACGCGGCGAGAGGCCCGTGCTCAGACAGTCCTCGCGGGGGCCCTCAACGGAGAAGGACGCCACCTTGTGGCGTCCTTCTCGTCTTCCCCGCTGCGGAACTGCGCGCGGTGCCTCCCGCCCCG
>JAJZPX010000209.1 GCA_021811025.1 Actinomycetes bacterium | reverse complement strand
CCGATGTGGTCGGCTTCGACGTCGCCGGTTACGACGACCGCGTGGTCGTCAAGGTGCGGGACACCGGGTGCGGTTTCTCGGGCGAGGCATCGTGCACGGGAGACGTGTACGCAGCAGGCGGCCGTGGCGTGATGTTCATGCGGGCGCTGATGGACCGGGTCGACTTCGACGTCGGCGACGAAGGCGGCACGACGGTCACGCTCGTCAAGCATCTCAGGAACGCCGGGGACAAGACGCCGCCTTCCGTGCGGTAAGCTGTCTCACAGCCCCTTTCCCCGGCCGTTCCCAAGAAGCGGAGGCTCGTCGGCGTGCACGACCGTAAGCGCGTGCTGATCCTCTCGGCGTCGTTCGGCGGCGGACACCGGTCTGCTGCCGAGGCGCTGCGCCGGTACCTCGACGCCCACCATCGTCGCGAGGTGGAGGTCGTCGTCGTGGACTTCTTCGAGGAGTTCGCGCCGTCGTTGAACTTGCTCGGCAAGTTCGCCTACACGCAGTCCGTGCAGTTCTTCCCGGAGCTTTACGGGACCTTCTTCGACCTCACGAACAAGATGCCGACGAGCCCCGTCGTGCACGAGCTGGCTCAGGTCGGATACGCGAAGGCGACGTCGTTCATCGACGCCTGGCGTCCGCAGGCGGTCATCTCGACGTACCCGATCGCCGGAGGCGTGGTCTCGGACCTCAAGGCGTCGGGGCACAGGCATCTCGTGTCTGCGACCGTGGTCACCGACTACGGGGTCCATCGCACGTGGCTTCACCCGGCCACGGACGTCTTCTTCGTAGCGAGCCGGGAGGTGGGAGAGGACATCGCGAGCCGCGGGATCCCTTGGGAGCGAATCACCGTCTCCGGCATCCCGATCCACGAGCGGTTCAGCGAGCAGCTGGACCAGGCCGCGTGCCGCGTCGAGCTCGGGCTGGACAACCGCTTCACCGTGATGCTCACCTCGGCGGCCGGCACGACGGGCGACCTCAAGGACATCACGAAGGCGCTCGTGACGTCCGGCATTCAGGTGGTCGCGGTCACCGGGACCAACAAGCGCCTGCGCCGACGGCTGCAGCCCGTGCAGAAGAAGCATCCTCTCGCGCACGTGCTCGGGTACGTGCGAGAGATGAACCGGGTGATGTGCGCTTCCGACGTTCTCGTCGGGAAGGCGGGCGGCCTGACGGTGTCGGAGTCGCTGGCGATGGGGCTGCCGCTCATCATCTTCAACCCCGTCCCCGGGCAGGAGACGTACAACGTGGACTTCCTCGTCAACTACGGCGCGGGCCTGTGGGCGCGCGACGAGGACGACGTCATCGAGAAGGTCAGGTTCCTCTCGACGCACCCGCGGCGGCTGTCGCAGATGGCCGAGAACGCCGACATGCTCGGAAAGCCGGCGGCCGCTCGGGCAGTCTGCGAGCGAGTCCTCGCCGCGATTGATGAGGAGCCGCTCGGCTGATCCGGCATGACGCCGGTCACGGCGTTGGTATAGGATGCTTCGGGAGCATGAGTGGGGGATAGGAGAGGGCTGCTATGGAGACCATGGACGCCATCCGCCGGCGCCACTCGGTACGGCTCTTCGGGCCCGCTCCCCTGCTCGACGAGCAGATCGAGCGGCTGATCGAGGCCGCCGCTGCCGCTCCGTCGGCCTGCAACAGCCAGCCCTGGCGGTTCCACGTCGCCACCGGGATGGTGCGCGACCGGGTGAACGAGATAATGGCGCTGTCCACGGTGCACCTGAGCGAGTACGTGGAGATCCTGGGGCCCGAGGGTTTCGAGCACGCCCAGGAGTTCTACGCGAACCTCGGTCACGCCCCGATCGTCATCGCGTGCTCGCTGCCGTCCGCGAACACGGAGCTCGACCGCATCAACGGGTACGTCTCGGTGGTTGCGGCGATAGAGAACATGCTGCTCGCGGCGACGGACATGGGGCTCGGGAGCTGCAACGTCACGTTCTCGTTCTGGGTGAGAGATCAGCTCCGGGAGACGTTCGAGGTCCCCGACGGCCGCGAGGTCGTGTCGCTCATCCTCATCGGCCATCCTGCCGAGACGCCTGCCGCGCCCCGGCACCGCCAAGACATTGCCACGATCCTGGAGTGAAGTGAGCGCGGGTCCCTCGGCCGTCTTCTTCGACGTCGGCAACACGCTGCTCTACCCGCACCCGTCGGTCGCCGAGGTGTGCCGCGAGATACTCGCGCAGGCGGGCCACACCCACGACCTCTCGGCGATCGAGCCGCTCATGCCGCTCGTCGACGCGTACTACGAGGACCGCTACCGCGCGGACGATACCTTCTGGACGAGCGAGGAGGAGACGTCGTCGGTGTGGGTCGGCATGTACTCGCTGCTCTGCCGGCGGCTCGGCATCACCGAGGACGCCGAGGTGATCGCGCGGCGGGTGTACGACGCCTTCGGCGATGCGTCCCGCTGGCGCGCGTTCCCGGACGTCGCGCCGGCGTTCGAGCGCCTTGCCGCGCGGGGCGTGCGCGTGGGAGTCATCTCGAACTGGGACAGCCGTCTGCCGCGCCTCCTCGACGGCGTCGGGCTCGGAGGGCTCATCGACGTCGTCGTGACCTCGGCCGAGGTGCGGCTCCACAAGCCCGACCCGCGCATCTTCGAGCTCGCGTGCCGCCGGCTCGGCGTTGCGCCCGAGGAGTCCGCGCACGTCGGCGACCACTACTACGCCGACGTCATCGGCGCGCAGATCGCCGGCCTCGCGCCCGTGCTGCTCGACCGAAGGGGCGTGTGCCTGCCCGAGGGCGTCGAGGCGATCTCGACGCTCGACGAGCTCGAGTGGATGCTATGGCCGGCGACGTGAAACGCACCCTCGGCATCGCGGCGCTCGTGCTGGCGGTCGCCGTCGCTCTCGGGGCGGCCGGCACGGCGGCCTGGCTCGCCGCGTACTCGTGGAGCCAAGTGGCGAGCTACAGGAGCCCGTACGTGGGCGCGGGGCTTCCGGCTGCGAGGCCGGGCCCGGCGCAGACGAAGCGCGTCGTGCTCGTCATCGTCGACGGGCTGCGCTCGGACGTGTCGCGCAAGATGACCGCGCTGGAGAGGTTGCGGCAGTACGGGAGCGATCTGGTGCTGGTCACCGATCAGCCCTCGCTGTCCTACCCGGACTGGACGACCATCCTCTCCGGCGCCCCGCAGCGCATCAGCGGCGTGACGACGAACGGCTTCGATCGCCGCGTTCCCGCCGAGACGCTGCTGGACACGGCGATCGCTTCGGGGCGACGGACCGTGGCCGTCGGGCCTAAGGAGCTCGAGACGCTGTTCGGCGCGCGGCGCGCGGACGGCGCGTATTTCCGCGACCACGAGCCGGGGCGGTACCTCTCGACCGATCTCGTGCTGCACGCGATCGACCTCACGGCGGCGCACGGCCCCTCGTTCGTGCTCGTGCACCTGCCCGACATCGACGAGGCCGGGCACGCCTACGGCGCGGGGTCGCAGGAGTACCTGAAGACGGCGCTTCGGGTGGACACGGATTTGTCGGTGCTCGTGAACGCGCTGCAGGACGCGAACACGACGTTCGTCGTGGTCTCTGACCACGGGCAGATAGCGCCCGGAGGGCACGGAGGTTGGGAGCCCGAAGTGGTCGACGTGCCGGCCGTGATCGCGGGAGCGGGCGTCGCGCTCGGACGAGGCACGGGGAGGCTGGACGACCTCGCCCCGACCGTCGCGGCCGCGGGCGGCCTCCCGACGCCCCGCGACGCCATCGGCCGCATCCTGCCCGGCGTCCTGTCGACCGCTTCGCCCGAGGTCGTCATGCCGGAGCACCGGCAGCGCGCGGAGATGTTCGCGCGCGTGCTGAGCGTGGTCGAGAAGCGCCGGATCGGCGCGGCGAAGCTCGAGGCGGACACGGACGCGCAGCTGCAGGCGGCGCTCGACGCGGCCGACGCCGCTCGCCTCGCGTCGGATCGCCGAGCGCGCCTCCCGCTGGCGCTCGGGCTGGGCGCGGCGGCGCTTCTCGTGCTGGCGGCCGTCGCGGCGCTCTCGTGGCGCGCACTGGTGGCGGCGATCGCAGGGGCCGCCGCGTACTACGCGGTCTACGAGGGGTTGTTCTTCGGCGCTCACCGCCTCCGCTGGTCTCTGTCCGTCATCAACGCAGAGGACAGGATGCCGGCGTTCTTCGGCGCTCGCCTCGGCGAGGCCGCGCTGGCCGGGCTGGCTGCCGCGCTCGTGGCCGCCCTCGTGTACCCGCTGCTCCGCAAGGAGCCGAAGGGGCCGCGGGGCCGGTATCTCGCCGGCTGGCTCGCGCTGGGACCGACGACGGTGCTCGTCGTCCAGGCGACGCTCGCGCTGCAGGTGGCCTACTACCTCTGGCTGTGGGGGGCGAAGGTGACGTGGATCCTGCCGGACCTCCGCCTTGGCTTCAAGTACGACCTCGACCTGCTGCAGGCCGTCGCTCTCGGGGCTGCGGCGGTCCTCGCGCCGATGGTGACGCTGGCCGTCGGGCGGTATCATCCCAGGGTGGCGCGCGGGCAGACGCCGCCGGAGCTGACGGACAACCGCCTCATCACGGGCGAGGAGTGAGCATGGCGATCAGGGACCTGCGCGAGTTCATGACGC
>JAJZPX010000208.1 GCA_021811025.1 Actinomycetes bacterium | reverse complement strand
GAGGCGAGCTGGTCCGTCTCGTGATGACCATGCGGGGAGGAGACCGGCCAAAGGCCGCTCATGAGGAGTTCTCGGGGGTTAGCGTGATGCCGCGCTCGATGTGGGAACCCTGGCTGATCTTCCGAAGACCTCTCGAAGGGCGAGTGCAGGACAACCTCAGGAAGTGGAAGACCGGCGGCTTCAGGAGGCCCGAAGCTGGCAGGCCTTTCGGCGACGTCATCCGTTCCGCTCCCACGAACAAGAGCGAGCGGGCTCTGGCCCCACATCCGAGCCTCAAGCCGCAATCGTTTCTTCGCGCCGTGGTTCGCGGCGTTCTGCCGCTCGGCGAGGGAACCGTTCTCGATCCCTTTGCCGGATCAGGATCGACTCTGGCGGCAGCAGAGGCCATCGGCTACAAGAGCGTAGGGGTTGAAGAGGACCCGCACTTCTTCGAGCTGTCCCGTAGCGCGATCGAGAAGCTCGCGGCACTCAAGTGAGCGGCGGCTCCTACACAGAAGGGTGCAGATAGACCCAGCTGGATCGCAGTCTCGATATCCCGTCCTTGTGGAGAGTAGCCGTCCGCGTGCCGAGTTCACCCCTCGGGTTCTTCCTGAAGTCCTCAACGGTCACTCGGCCCAGGTACACCTCCCTGAACGTCGTCGGCCGCCTGTCGGTCGCCGGCTCCGTAACGCCGTCCACATCGTAGACGAAGACACACATCCATTGGCTTCGAGCGCCACGCGTGTCAACTGCGCCGCCACGCTTCCGGGTCGCCTTGATCTCAACGCCCTTCTCGCCGGCTTGAACTGAGTCGTTCGCGTAGACACCCCTCACTATCAGGTCCGGGTGCCCATTGAAGTACTTGTTCTCCGTCAGCGACCTTGAATGCTTGGCCATGCTGGCAGACAGCATGTCGGACAGGATCCCGGACATGGCCGCCGGCCTGAGCATGTCGTCAAAGCGTTGCAGCCCTCGGCCCACAAGGCGGGAGTCGACATCAAACAGGAAATCGTAGACGTCCTGTATCGCCAGCTGGAAGTCCTCGAGGCGAAGCTCGAAGGGCAGGGACAGGGCTCGATTGAAGCCGGCTGGATCGACCGTGTTCCTCGTGATCGGCATCCGTCTCCTCGTCCTCCCAGAACCCTCGACTCGCTCCAGCGTACCTGAATGTGGAACGCCGGCTTCGCGACAGCCCCATGGCCCGAAGTCCCATGCCAGCCAACGCAAGAACCCCTGCTCGCCTCTGAGCAGGGGTTTCTCATCTTCGCATGGTGGGCCCGATTGGATTCGAACCAATGACCTCACGGTTATCAGCCGTGCGCTCTAACCAACTGAGCTACGGGCCCCGAAACAGCTTGCATACGATACCCCGCGCCGCTTCGGAGCGTCAAGCCGAGCGGCTACCCCGAGAACGTCGTGACCAGCAGCTTCCGTGAGCGGGGGCCGTCGAATTCCGCGAAGTAGACGGCCTGCCAGGTGCCGAGTACGAGCCGCCCGTCGCCGACCGGGATCGTCACGGACGAGCCCATCAGAGACGCCTTGACGTGCGCGTCCGCGTTCCCCTCCACGTGCCGGTAGCCGGCGTCGCGCGGCACGGCACGCCGCAGCGCCTCGAGGATGTCGGTCACGACGTCGGGGTCCGCGTTCTCGTTGATGGTGACGCCGGCGGTGGTGTGCGGGCAGAAGACGAGCGCGTGCCCGTCTCGCACTCCGGCGTCGCGCACCGCCTCGGCCACGCGCGACGACACGTCGACCAGCTCCTCCCGCCGCTCGGTGCGCACGTCGATCCGGTCGATCCGCGTCATGGCCGCCTCCTATGGAAACGAGTAAGCTTCGGGGTACAACGCCCATGGTATCCCCGCAGCGCAAGGAGGGCGTCGTGATCGAGGTCCGGATCCACAGCCTCAACGTCGATGCGACGACGAACCAGCCGGTCATCCTCCTGCGCGACCCCGAGAGCGGCAAGCTGCTTCCGATCTGGATCGGCGGTAACGAGGCGTCGGCCATCCTTCTGAAGCTGCAGCGGGTCGAACCCCCCCGGCCGCTCGCCCACGATCTGCTCATGAACACGATCCGCGATCTCGGCTTCGAGCTCGAGCGCGTCGAGATCACGCGGCTGGAGGAGTCGACCTTCTACGCCGAGCTCTCGCTAAAGAGCGCGGAGCGGAAGATCGCCATCGACGCTCGGCCGAGCGATTCGATCGCTCTCGCCGTTCGCGCCAACGCGCCGATCTTCGTGGCCGACGAGGTCCTCGAGTCGGCGGGCATCACGCCCGAGGAGGAGTACGACGAGGAGGCCGAGGTCGAGCGCTTCCGCAGCTTCCTCGAGAGCGTCAATCCGCAGGATTTCATGCCTCCGCAGTAGCTCCGCTACTCGTACCTGAGCGCGACGATCGGATCGAGCCTGCTCGCCCGATACGCGGGGTACGCTCCGAAGAAGACGCCGACCGCGGCCGCGAAGAAGAACGCGAGCGCCACGGACCACCAGGTGACCTCGGTAGGCACCACGCTCTTGAGCGCCGCCGCTCCGCCCGCCCCGATCAGGATGCCCAGCAGACCGCCGGCGACGGACAGCATCACCGCCGCGATGATGAACTGCGAGAGGATGTCGTACGTCCGCGCGCCGACCGCCTTGCGGATGCCGATCTCGCGCGTCCGCTCGGTCACGGAGACCAGCATGATGTTCATGATGCCGATCCCGCCGACCAGCAGCGATATGCCCGCGATGCCCGCGAGCATGACAGTGAGCGTGCCCAGCAGGTTGCCGAGGAGCGAAAGCGTCTGCTCCTGGCTGAACACGGTGAACTCGTCCCCGAACTTGGGCTTCAGGAGGCGCTTGATCTGCGCCCGGACCTGGTCCACGTCCTCCGCGCGCGTCACCTTGACGATGATCTCGGCGAGGTCGCTGGAGCCCGAGAGGCGCTGGGCGGTCGTGACCGGCATGTAGACGATCGTGTCCTGGCTCCCGCCGAAGCCGCCCCCGATCTTCTGCATCGTCGCGATCACCTTGAACCGCTGCCCGTTCACCGTGACCTCCTTGCCGATCGGATCGGTGAATGGGAAGAGCTTCTCGGCCACGGCCGAGCCGAGCTGGACGACCCGTGCCGAGCCGTCCACCTCGCTCCTGCGGTACCAGCGCCCCCTGGCGAGCTTGTACGTCCCGACCTGCGAGAGGTTCTCGTCCGACGCGACGATCTGCGCCTTCGTCGTCTTGTTCTCAAAGCGGACGGTCGCCGCTCCCGACGCCGCGGGAGCCACGAACGAGACCCCCTGCAGCCGGTCCCTGAGCAGCCTCACGTCCTCGAGCGCGAAGCGCTTCGTCAACCCCCCTCCCCCGCCGGGCCCGCCGGCCCCTTCGAGCTGGCCGGGGAAAACGAAGAGCAGGTTGCTGCCGAGCCCCTCGATCTGGCTCGTGATCGAGGCCTGCACGCCCGAGCCGATCGAGACCAGCAGGATGACGGCGGCCACCCCGATGATCACGCCGAGCATGGTGAGGAAGCTGCGCGCCTTGTTCGCCGCCAGCGCGCGCAGCGCGACTCGGAAGCTCTCGAGCAGGTTCACGTGGCAGGGGCCTCCTCGGCCGCGACTCGAGCGGCATTGGGCAGATTCGCCAGCTCGTCGGCGGCCGAGCGCCGGTCCTTCACGGGCTCCTCACGCACTATGCGTCCGTCGGCGATCTCCACGACGCGTTGCGCATGCCGTGCCACGTTGGGATCGTGGGTCACCAGGACTACGGTGATGCCCTCCGCGTTCAGTTGCTGCAGGATCGCCATGACCTCGATCCCGCTACGAGAGTCGAGGTTGCCGGTGGGCTCGTCCGCCAGCACGATGCTCGGCTCCGTGACCAGCGCGCGGGCTATCGCGACGCGCTGCTGCTGGCCGCCCGACAGCTGGTTGCTGGAGTGCCCGAGGCG
Source organism: Actinomycetes bacterium (assembly GCA_021811025.1). Lineage (GTDB taxonomy): Bacteria > Actinomycetota > Coriobacteriia > Anaerosomatales > JAJZPX01 > JAJZPX01. Next base: position 653 of record JAJZPX010000208.1, on the reverse strand, counting down.
GTTGCCCAGGCCCACCCGCTCGAGCGCCTCGCGAGCGAGCCGGGCGCGATTCGCGCCGGAGACGCCCGAGTACACGAGAGGCAGCTCGACGTTGGCGAGCGCCGACGTGCGCGGCAGCAGGTTGAACGCCTGGAAGACGAACCCGATCCGCCTGTTCCGCAGCTGCGCGAGCTGGTTCGGCGTCAGGCGGCCGACGTCCTCCCCTTCGATCACCACCTGCCCGGAGGTCGGGTGGTCGAGCAGCCCGATGATGTGCATGAGCGTCGACTTGCCGGAGCCCGACGGGCCCATGATCGACACCATCTCACCTCGACGGACCTGCAGAGACACGTCGCTGAGAGCGTGGACGGTGACGCCCTCCAGCTCGTACGCCTTCGAGACGTGGTCTACCTCGAGGACGGCCTCGCCGTCCGACGACGCGTCGCTCCGCTTGTCGCCGGCCGCCATGCCCGGGCCCCGCTTACTTCACGCGGACGGTCATGCCGTCCTTGAGGTTGGAGAGCCCGCCGAGCGCGACGCGCTGCCCGGGTGTGGCGCCCTCGAGGATCTGGGCTTGCGTGTCCGTCATGATGCCCGTCTTCACCTTCGTGCGGCGCACCACGTTGTTGCTCCCGATGACGTATACGAACGTCCCGCCGCTCTCCTCGAACAGC
>JAJZPX010000207.1 GCA_021811025.1 Actinomycetes bacterium | reverse complement strand
CAACTCGCACACGTTCCTCGTCGCCAAGTCCGAGGACTACGCGCACATGAAGCAGCGGCTCTGGGGCGAGACGGACGGAATGCGGGTGTGGCTGTCGGACGTGACCGGCAAGCCGGTCACCGCGCTCGCGTACCCCGGCGGCGGCGTCGACAAGCTCTCGCCCCGCCTCGCCAAGGAGGCGGGCTACGCCGTCGCCTTCACCGTGGACACCGGGTACGTCCGGTACGGCGCGGGCGACCCGGAGCTTCTGCCGCGATGGAACGCGGGCGCCCGGGGCCTCAGCTTCGGGTCCTTCGTCGCGATCTTCAAGCGGGCGGAGGCCGAGAGCAGGCCGAAGAGCTCGAAGGACGCCACGCGCGCGCAGTGAGCGGGTGCGAGCGCCCGCCGTCACGCTCCGCTTGCGGCTCATCGCAAGAGCCTGACGTCGGCGCGGTTTCCGGGGCCGCCGGAAGAGGTATCCACCTTCCCGAACGCGGATGGGAGGGGGGACCTCATGCCGAAACGCCTCGCGGCTCTCGCCGTTCTCGTCGTGCTGGTCCTTGCCGGATGCTCGAGGTCGGGCGGGCAGCAGACGGAGACGGCGGTTGCGACGCTCGCGACCGAGAGCATCATCACGACCGAGCCGCCGCCCGCCGCCGACACCACGATCGCGGGCGACCCAGGGAAGCCCATCGCGGACGTGCTGACCGCTGCGGACGACCTGTCGACGATGAGGCAGCTGCTCGATGCGGCCGGAATGATGCCGGCCCTCGCCGGCAAGGGCGCCAATACGCTGTTCGTCCCGACGAACGCCGCGTTCGAGAAGCTGCCGGAAGGCGTCGTCGCGTCTCTGCGGCAACCGGCGAACAGAGAGAAGCTGCGCACCCTGCTGCGCTACCACCTCGTGATCGGAAGCGTGCCGACGAGCCAGATGCTGAACATCATGTCGGTCATGACGTACCAGGGCGGCAGGCTGAAGGTGACGGCGCAGGAGGGGACCGTGACGATCGACGGAACGGTAACCGTCAGCCGTCCGGACGTTCCCGCCAGCAACGGGCTGATCGACGTGGTCGACGGCGTGCTGTGGCCACAGGGCCTCAAGCCGTGACGAGCGCGGCGAGAGCAGGGAGAGGGTCCTCTCCCTGCTCTCGGCCGAGTCGTCGGGTTGATTACTTGCGGTGGATCATGATGTTGCCGCCGCCCAGCGCGGTCGTCGGATCCTCGGTGTCGTCGGCGTCGAGCTGATTGTCGTAGACGACCAGCCCCGTCGCCCTGTCCCATATCTTCATGCGCAGGCAGTCGGGCGAGCGGTCGACGGCCGTCAGGATGAAGGCGTAGTCCCCCGTCCCGTTGATGGTGCCCGAGCCCTTGTACTGCGCCTTCGTGCCGGACACCACCAGCCAGTCGTACGACGTGCTGTGGAAGTTGAGGCCGCCGAGCTTGAACTGGAACTCGGTCTGGCCGCAAGGCACGGTCGCGCCCTTCGCGTACTTGGAGACGAAGCCGAACGTCGCCTTGCCGGTGGCCGACGGATCGGATCGCGCGGCGCCCGGCGGCGAGATGATCCACCCGCCGCCGGTGACGAAGCCCGCGTCGGGGTCGTAGACGACGGCGTAGTAGTCGTACGCGTCCTGGCCGATTCCTCCGTCATCGTCGGTGACGGTCAGGTGCACTGGATAGACGCCGGCCGCCTCGTAGGTGTGAGAACCGGTGATCGCGTGCCCGCTCTCGTCCACCACGCCCTCGGACGTCGTCCCGTCTCCCCAGCTCCAGACGGCCGAATGCGTGTCGAGCGAGCCGGGGTCGGCGAAGGACGCCGCCAGCGAGAAGCCCGTGCTCACGAGCATGGGGCCGGCGACGCCGTTCGAGATCGTGACGGCGGGCGCGACGTTCCGGACCGCAAGGTCGATCTGCGCCTCAGTCTCGTTGCCGTGCCCGTCGAACGCGCGGATGACGATGGGCCCGCTGTCGGCCGGACCGTCGGCGGCCGTGAACGACCACTGCCAGGTGCCGGTCGCGGAATCAAGGGTCACCGTGCCCCTCGACGCCTCCAGCCGCACGTCGCCCAACGCGTCCGTCGCTGCGATCGTCGCGCTCGCCACCGAGCCCTCGTCGACGGTGATCGAGGCGGGCGAGACCGAGACCTCGGGCCCATGCGTGTCGAGCGCCACCTCCACGCTGCGCGTGTCCTCCACGTTGCCGGCCGCGTCGCGCGAGCGGAACAGCACGGCCGAGCGGCCCTCCGCCGTCACGCGGAACGGCGCCTCGTATGCCAGCCACTCGGTGCCGTCGAGGCTGTACTCGGTGGCGGCGACGCCGGAGCCGTCACCGTCGGACGCAGTGAGCGTCACGGTCGGGACGGTCGCGTACCAGCCGTTCGACCCGTCGGGCGAGGGCGGGTCGAGCGCGAGCGACGTCGTGGGGGGCGTCGCGTCCTTGGGGGAGTGGAAGGGCCGAGCGAGCGGGAGGTAGTCGGTCGCCGCGCCGAGCGCGTAGGGGACGTCGACGAACCCGTCGCCGTCGGCGTCGGGCGCGTCCCAGGTGTCCCAGTAGTTGCCTCCGACCGGCCGGTCGAGGTTGAGGCGAGTGCCGGTGGGAGAGTAGAAGATCGTCTGATGCGCGTTGCGGGCGAAGTCGTTGCTGTGGACCAGCGCGCCGCCGGTGTAGTAGAGCTCCAGGCCGAACGTGTTGTCGTGGACGGCGTTCTCTCGCACGACGTTGCCGCTCCCGCGCGAGACGTTCATCGCGACGTACGCGCCCGAGACGTCGTTGCCGGACACGACGCAGCCGACGGCTCCCAGCAGCGAGCAGCCGCCGCCCGAGATCGTGTTGCCGACGATCGTGTCGCTCGTGTCGTCGCACCGTATCCCGGTGGCGTTACCGGTCAGCACGTTTCCCTCGAACGCGTTGCGGCTGCACGATTCCCAGCCACCGACTCCTGTGTTGTTGCCGGTGCACGCGTTCCCGCGGATCACGTTGTCGCTCGAGTAGAGCCTCGCGATAACACCGCCGTAGCTGGCGGTCACGGTGTTCGTCGCCAGCACGTTGCGGTTGGACCTCCACGCGCTGACGCCGTGAATCGATTCCTCCCGGAAGTCGCCCTCGGTGACCAGGTTGTCGTTCGAGCTGTCGAGGAAGACACCGAACGCGTTCCTCCAGGAGTCGACGCGGCGTATCCTCGCGCCGTTCGTGCAGGCGACCAGGATGCCGTTGTTGCGCCTCGTCGTCGAGCTGCGCACGACGACCCCGTCGACGTCGGACAGGTCCGCGCTGACGAGGATGAGCTCCGAGACGGGGCCGTAGTCGCGCAGCGTGACGCAGCCGCTGAAGTACGCGATGGGCAGGCCGCCCGAGCCGATGTTGCCGACGAACCGGTTGAGGTGGCCGACGTCCGGGCTGTCGACGTACGCGTCCCAGGCGCCGTTCTCCTGGATCGTGTTCAACTCCACGTCCGCGGCCGACGTCTTCGACAGCATGAGGCCGCGGTATCCGTTCCCTGAGACGACGCTCTGCGCCACGGCGGTCCCGACACAGCCCTCCGTCTGGATCCCGTCCTGGGAGTTCGAGACGGCCTCGACCTGCTGGAGCCTGTCGCCGTTCGTCCACCTCAGCATGAACCCGATGCCGCTGCCGCTGCAGGACGAGTTCGAGACGGTGACGCCGTCAGTTCGATCGAGCCCGACCCCCGCGATCGAGCACCCCGTAGCGGTGAACGCGTCGACCGAGCACGACGAGCAACCGTAGAGGTAGATCGCACGCTGGTAGCCGCTCGACGTGAGGGAGCGGATCGTGAGGTTGCGCCTGCCGTACGCGTAGACGCCGGTGAGCGACACGGCGCCCGCCGTCATCCGATGCCCGCCTCCATCGAGCGTGATGCCGTCTGCGTCTATCTGGATCGTCTGCGTGACGTCCTTCGTGAGCGTGGCGATCCGGTTCACCGGGTCCCACGTTCCGACGCTCGGGTCGCTCCAGCCTGTGCTCGTGACGAAGAGCGTCGAGGGCACCGGCTGGATGAACACGAGCCTCGAGGCCGACAGGTCGAGCGAGAAGTGCGCAACGCCCTGGTCGTCCGAGGAGAGCACGCTCGGGTGGTGGAAGTCGTCCACATACATGTAGTAGCCGGTCGACGGGGCGAGGCCGCCCACCGCGATCGCGGTCGTCCCGGAGGGCTCCAGCGGATCGAGATGGAGCGTCACCACGTGCGGGAACGACTCCACCAGACCGCTCACCGGTACGCCCGTGTCGACGGTGACGTCCAGGTACGAGCTTCCGGAGACGGCGAAGTGCGTGCCCTCCCCCCGTGCGATCCCGGGTGTCGCTTCGTCCGCGGCCGCGAGCGCCGGCGAGATCGCCAGAAGCGCGAGCAGCGCGAGGACGAGCAGCCCGAGCCGGATCCGAGAGAAACGAACGCTCATGGACACTCCTCCCTCTCAGTGTGCGGGCCGGCCTTTCGGCCGATCGGAGTGCCTGGCTTGCGAAGACGCCACCCATGCTATCGTTTCCATAAAATGGCAAGTGTGACGCACGACATAGGGAGCGCGACGAACGGTAGTTGCAGGCTGGACGCCCGGG